>CAITEF010000651.1 GCA_903891315.1 uncultured Rhodospirillales bacterium
CACGTAGCTGAACAAACGCCCAGACACCGCATCACTGCCCCGCATGCTCACCTCGCATCAATCAGGGACAGGGAATCACGACAAAGGCAGATCCGCTACGATTTTCAGCAGCCTGCTAGCGGCGCTTCACCTGCACCATCACTTCTTCGGCGGGTTTGGTGGTCAGGCGGGCGACGGGGCGGACGCCGGTAGGGTGGAGCGGGGTGAAATCGTAGCGCGTCGCCAATCGGGCCAGGATCAGCGTGCTTTCGATGGTGGCAAAGGCGGCCCCCACGCAGACGCGCGGGCCGTAGCCGAAGGGGATGTAGCTGCCGGGGGTGATCTCGCCCGTGAACCGGTCCGGGTCGAAGCGGTCGGGGTTGGGCCAGTTGTTGGGGCTGCGATGGATGGTCCAAGGCGCGATCATCACCATGCAGCCGGGCTCCACCGGAACACCTGCAATCTCGGTTTGTCGTAAGGCGACGCGGGGGATGAAGGTGATGGGCGGGTAGAGCCGCATCGCTTCGCGGAAGATGTTGCGGGTGAGGGTGAGGTGCTTGGTGCGTTCGAGGTCAACCTCGCCTTCGCCCACCTCGGCGCGCAGACGGGCGGCGAGATCGAGGTTTTGCGACAGGATGTAGAAGCACCAGGTCAGCACGCTGGCGGTGGTCTCGTGGCCGGCGAGGAAGAAGACACCGATCTGGTCGATGAGTTCCTCCGGGGTGAAGCCCTCGCCGGTCTCAGGGTCGCGGGCGGCGATGACGGCGCCGACGATGTCGTCGATGCTGGCGGCCCCTTCGGCCATGCGGGGGGCGAGGAGGTCGGCGATATGGCCACGGATGCGGGCGCAGGCCTCACGCACCGGGGCGGATTGCGGGATCTTGGCAAACGGCTTGCCGAACAGCAGGCGGCGGATCTCGGTGTTGGCGACACTGCGCTCGAATTGGCCGAAGGAGGCGAACACGTCGCGCGCAGTCTGCGAGGCGAGCGATTGGGAGAAGATGGTGCGGCAGATGATGTCGGCGGTGAGGGCCGACATCGCTGCGTCGAGCGAGAAGCCCGCACCGGAGACGGCGTGGGAGTCGAGCACAGTTTGGTAGGCGTCGATGCCCGCCGCCATCGCCTCGAAGGCGCGGTTGACCCGCATATGGGTGAAGGCGGGCTCGATCATCCGCCGCTGTCGGCGCCAGGGCGGGCCGCTGGCCACGAACATCGACTGGCCGACGACGCCTTCAAGGGCACCGACCATGAGGTCGTTCTTGGGGTAGTTCTGCTCGGTGTCGGTCATCACCTGCACGACGGCGGATGGCTCGTTGACCAGCACGATGCCGCGGCGGGAGCGGCCGAGGCGGCCGACGCGCGTGGTGTAGGCGGGCTCGGGCATCAGGCTGAGAAGATCGCGCTCGCCCTTCATCATCGCCCGGAGCAGCCCGCGCACCGGGCCGGTGGGATGTGGCGCGGGTGGTCGGTAGAGGCTCATGCGGGGCGTTTTCTCGCGATGCGGGGCATGCGGAAGGGGAGGAGGGTTTGCACCCAGCGGCGCGAGAAGCGGTCGAGATCGAGGCTTTCATGCACGCCGTGCAGACTCTCGCCGCCGATCACGGTGCTAATTTCGGAGCGGGTGTAGAACGGGGCGTCTTCTAGGCGGCGGACCAGACGCGGCGTGGCTCCGGGGTCGGCGCGCAGCGGGCGGGGCACTCCCCAGAGGCCACGTTTGAGTTGGGTCTCGGGTGGGAGGGCAGCGTCGCGGATTGTCCCGTCCGGCGAAAAGCGGCGGGCGAAGGCCAGCGAGGTGCCGTCACGGCGTTGCGCGTCGTAGATCACCAGCGTGTCTTGGCCCTGGGTGGTGCGCGACCAGTGCCAGGTGGAGAAGCCGGATTCGAGCGGGGCGTCACCGCAATTGCTGTCGAAATAGCCGTGACCCTGCCAGGACAGGCTTGGCTTTTCGAGTTCAACGGTAACGCGAGCATGCGGGACGAAGGGACGCCAGCGATGAACGCCTTGGGGGTTGAGCAGGACTTCGTGGTTGATCACGGTGGGAGTGGCCACACGCAGCCGGCCGCGCAGGCGTTGGTGCGGCGGCATGCAGAATTCGTTGATCTCGGCGGTGAAGGCGTGACCGTCCCAGGAGACCGAACTCGGGCCGATCTGGAAATGTTGGGCGGCGCGGGAGATGTCGTGCCGCCCCCGCTCGGTCATCGCCCAGCGTTTGACGTCACCATAGAGGGCGAGGTTGAGTGAGCAGAAATCGGCGGGATTGGCAGGGCCGCGTCTGCGGGCGGCGGCGTAATAGGGGGAGAAGACGCTGCCGATGAAGGCGATCATCGTCAGCCCAAAGCGACCGCAATCGCTCAGCGCGTCGACATACCACCAGGCGTAGCCGTCTGGCGGGACAGGCCGGGCAAAGCCGCCTTCGGCTTGGAAAGCCGCAAATCCATCAGCACCGCCCCCGCCGCCAGCCGACCGGACATCGCCGCCATCGGGACCCCAGGCCCCGGATGCGCGCTGCCCCCCGCCAGATACAGCCCCGAGATCCGGCTGCGCGAAGCTGGCCTGCGGAACGGAGACATTGAGCCATGCGTTGCCCGCCCGTAAAGCGCGCCGCCCGTCGCCGGGAAGAGCTGATTCCATTGGGTCGGCGTGGTGATGATCGCGTTGTCCGAAGTGGGCGTCACCTCCAGCCCGCAACGGCGCAGGATCTCGAAGCTCTTCGCCTGACATGCATCGATCTCCGCTTGGGTGAAGTTGTGGGTGTCGCCGATGGCGGGCGCGTTGGTCAGCACGAGCATCCGCTCGGGACCGTTGAGCGTGGTGTCGATGTCGCCACGGTCCTGGGCGCAGACATAGACGGTGGGCGCGTTGGGGATGCGGCGGCGGATGAAGATGTCGTCGAACTCGGCGGGGTAGTCGTTGGAGAAGAAAACATTGTGCCGCAGCAGCGGGAAGCCGGAGGTGGGGGCGTGCATCGTCCAGGTCACTGCCGAAAGCGAGCGGGCGCCCTCGGGTTTGATGACGGCGGTGGCGGCGGTGCGGCCGAGCAGCCCGCTGGCGAGGGCCGCGTGATCGCCGTTGAAGACGATGATGTCGGCGGCAAGGCGTTCGCCATTGGCGAGGGTGACGCCGACGGCACGGGTGCCTTTGGTCTCGATGCTGGCGACCGGCGCGTTGTAGCGAAATTTCGCCCCCATGCCGGTGGCGATCCCCTCGAAGGCGCGCGCGATCTGGTGCATGCCGCCTTCGACAAACCAGACACCGGCCTGCTCGACATGGGCGACGAGCATCAGCGTGGCCGGGGCGAGCCAGGGCGAGGAGCCGCAATAGGTGGCGTAGCGGCCAAAGAGTTGGCGCAGGCGCGGGTCGTTGAAATGCTGGGCGATGCCGTTCCACATCGTGGCGAACGGGCTCATGCCGAGCAATTCGTTGGGGGCGAGCAGCCCGACGCGGCGGGCGAGTTCAAAGGCGCTGCCGGGCTGCTGGCTGCAGATGAATTTGTCTTGCAGCGTGCGGTAGATTTTCCCGGCGCGCGTGCAGAACTCGCGATAGCCCCGCGCCTCGGCGGCTCCCGCGAACTGCCCGATGGCGTCGGCGGAGCGGCCGATATCGGCGAAGAGGTCAAGGCGCTGCCGCTCATCCCAGGCGTGGCGGGCGAGAATCTCGGCGGGGATCAGTTTGAGATGCTGCTCCAGCGTGGTGCCTGCTGCGGCGAAGACGGCGTCGAAGACGAAGCGCATGGTGAAGACGGTGGGGCCGGCATCGATGCGCACCTCGCCCGGGCCGATCTGGCGCAATTTGCCGCCGGGGGCTGCTTCCTTTTCCAGAACCGTCACGTCCAGCCCGGCGGCTGCCAACTCCACCGCCGAGACGAGTCCCGCGATTCCGCTTCCGATCACCACGACTTTCGGATGTGCCATCAGCGGGAGACGCCCTGTTGTCTTGTTGGAATGACATTCAGGGAATTCCGCTCAAAGTGTCAAGGCGGGTTGACATCGGGCGGGAGGTTGCGTGGCCAGGTGAGTCAGCTGAGAATGGTGTTTTCGGGCAAGAGGGCTGTGTGATGCAGAACAGTGACGTGATCTGGCAGAAGGTCGACACCAAGCGTGAGCGCTTCATCGCGCTGTCCGATCGCGTCTGGGGCATGCCGGAGACCTGCTACACCGAGGTTCGCTCGGTGGCCGAACATGTGGCCGAGTTGAAGGCGCAGGGTTTCCGGATCACCGAGAATGTCGCGGGCATTCCGACCGCGGTGATCGGTGAGGCAGGCGAGGGTGGGCCGGTGATCGCCTTTCTTGGCGAGTATGACGCGCTGCCGGGCCTTTCTCAGGAATCCGGTGTGGCCGAGCATCGTCCGTTGCCGGGCAATGGCAATGGGCATGGCTGCGGCCACAATCTGCTCGGCTCGGCGTCGCTGCTGGCGGCAACCGCGGTGAAGGATTGGCTGGCGGAGACCGGCACGCCGGGGCGAGTACGTTATTATGGCTGTCCGGCGGAAGAAGGCGGGGCGGCCAAGGTGTTCATGGTGCGTGACGGCGCGTTCGACGATGTCGATATCGCCATCACCTGGCATCCGTTTGGCTTCAATGAAGTGGCTGAGGCGCTGTCGCTGGCCAACACCCGAATCGATTTCACCTTCCACGGACGAGCCTCCCACGCGGCCGCCTCACCGCATCTCGGGCGGTCGGCGCTGGATTCGGTCGAGTTGATGAATGTCGGCGTGAACTACATGCGCGAGCACATGCCGTCCGATGCCCGCATCCATTACGCGATGATCGATGGCGGCGGGATCGCGCCCAACGTGGTGCAGGCGCGCGCGAAAGTGCGCTACGTGGTGCGCGCGATGGACCGGCTGGCGATGCAAGAACTCGTCGAGCGGGTGAAGGATTGCGCACGCGGGGCGGCGTTGATGAGCGGGACCGAGGTGGAGATTGAGATTCTCTCGGCGGTGTCCAACCTGCTCGGCAACACGCCGCTGGAACAGGCGATGCGGGCAGCGATGGAGCGGCTGGGGCCGCCAGTGTGGGACGAGGCCGACCGCGCCTTTGCCCGCGAGATTCAGGCCACACTCTCCGAAGGCGATCTCCGCAGCGCCTATCGCCGCGCTGGAATCCCGCTGCGCCGCGATCAGCCGCTGCATGACGATCTGATCCCGCTCGATGCCAAGCCGGTGCCGATGATCGGCTCGACCGATGTGGGCGATGTCAGCTGGGTGGTGCCGACTGTGCAGGCGCATGCGGCGGTGTTCGCCGTCGGCACGCCGCTGCATTCCTGGCAATTGGTGGCGCAGGGCAAGATGCCGCTGGCGCATAAGGGGATGGTCTATGTCTCCAAGGTGATGGCCGCCACCGGGGTGACGGCGCTGGAGGATCATGGCTTGATCGAGCGGGCAAAGGCCGACCTGCGAGCGCGCACGGCTGAGACGCCGTATGCGTGTCCGATTCCGCTGGAGGTGGACCCGCCGATCAAGGCGATGGGTGGGGTTTTGGCGTAGCAGGGCGCCCAGGCAGTATGCTGTCAAACAGCCTTATGCAGGAGTTCCGACGCTGTTCGGTGACGAAACTTAGCAGCCATGCAACGCAAGGAATGCCGAGATAGATTCCGCTGCGATGCGGCCAGGAGTCTAACGGCCAAGGACTGATGACGACGAACGCTTTCAACAGGGGATAGTGCACCAGATACAGCGTGAAGCTGAACCCGGCAAAAAACTGCGCGATTTTTTGCAGTCGTTGTGACGCATCCGGCAGTTGTATGGTAAACGCGTGCACCGCCACCAGCATACCACCGAAGGCCAGCCCGGTGCCGTAATTGATCGTCATGCTGAGTAGCCTTCGCGTGGTGAGATCAACCGCCACAAACGCATCGACGGAATAGTGAGCACCGAGCGTCACTGAGATGATCATCAGCACCAACGAAACTGTGCCGATTACCCAGCTTAGCGATCGAGAAATCGCGCGCAATTTCACCTTGTAGGTCGCCACGCCGATCAGCCAGAGAGGAAAAAAACCGGCGATATTCGGGCCGACAATTAGCAATCCCATCGCCGTGCAGAGGATGCGACGGCTCCCTCGAAGAAAGAACAGGAAGGCGAACAAAATATAATACCAAACTTCGTAAGACAGTGACCAATAGGCGCCATTACTTCCAAAAACATCGTACATGTGCCAAATGTTGTTGATAAAAAGCAGATTTAACACAAACAGCCGCAC
>CAITEF010000652.1 GCA_903891315.1 uncultured Rhodospirillales bacterium
ACACTATAGCCTACACTCTTTCCCTACACGACGCCTTCCGATCTGATTGATTCTAATCGGTCGGACCGCGCTCTAGGCTTTACGGCTTCGGCGGCACTGGTGTCGGCGTCAGGAATGGGGCCAAGGTCTCGGTCTGCACCGGTCGCGCGACGATTGGTGCCTGGGCGGCAGCGCCGGTGGCCAGATACATCTTCAGCGAGCGGCGGACCTGGAACTCGAACTCGACGTTCATGTCGTTCATCAGCTGATTGATCAGGTTGTCCAGTGTGGCGCGCGTCGCGTTCGGTCCGTCATTGTCGTAATCGACGGTCCGTTCCACCCGCGCCTCGGCATAGCCCATCTTGCTGCCATCCGAGGTTCCGACTTCCAGTTGCACGGCAAGCGCGCCGCGCAGCTTGTCGTGGTCCGGCACCACCGAGGCCTCGTTGACATGAAACACCGCGCGCCCTTGCGTGCCGTCCGGCAGCAGCCGCTGGCGTGCCATCTGGCGCAGTTCGTCGGCCGGACGGTTCGGGGCGAGGATGGCCATGTCGCGGTTGTCGCGCACCGGCGGGTTGCTGTCGTCGATATCGACGGTGGCGACGTTGAGGTGGATTTTCGGCAGATAGCCGAAATCAGGTTTGGCGAAACTGCGCGGTGCCTGATCGCTGGCACAGGCGGACAGCAGAATCGGCGAGAACAGGGTGACTGATAGCGCCAGACGGCGCGGCCATGCGGCATTGGTCATGGTCATGTGATCTCCGATACAGCGGTTCAACTCGATGGGGACTGGATCACTTCGCTCCGATCGAAGCGGAATTCCATGTTGCAGAACTCGCATGTCATTGTGATGGCACCGTCCTGCTGCATGTGGTCAAGATCCGAAGCACCAAAGGTGGCGAGCACTTCGGACAGCCGGGCACGTGAGCAGCGGCAGCCATAATTCAGTTTGCGCGGTCGGTCGGCGGCGACGCCCTCGGTGCCGAACAGATGCCACAGCAGCGTCTCCGCCGAGGTCGCATCGTCGAGCAATTCGCTGTCCTTGACGGTGGCGGCGAGCACGAGGGCGGTGCCCCAGCTTTCGTCCTGCGCCTGCATGTCCAGCTCGGGATCGACACCGCCGGCACCCGCAATGCGCTCCATCACCAGCGCGGAGGCCCGCCAGCCCGTGGCGATGCGGTCGCAGGCGAGGCGAATAAAGCAGGCGGTCTGCTCGCTGGCATCGAAATAATGCAGCGCCATGTCCTCCAGCGTCTCGCCTTGGATCGCCACAACGCCCTGATGGCGTTCCATGTCGGGGCCTTGATCGACGGTGAAGGCGACATAACCATCGCCGAGCAATTGCTTGGCCGAGGGCTCCGGCGACTCGGCAAGCAAAGCAGCCAGTTTGTCGTGATCGATGCTCGCATAGCCGCGCAAAGCGCCGCCATCGGTGCAGTCGGCGAGCAGCATGCGCACCGCACCGTCGCCCTTGACCTGCAAGGAGAACGAGCCGGTGAATTTCAGCGCGGTGGCAAGGGCGGCCACAAGCGCTAACGCCTGACCGGCCAGCGCTGCCACGCTGGGCGGATAATCATGGCGCGACAGCAGCGCTTGGGCCAGCGGGCCGAGCCTGATCAGCCGACCGCGCACGGGCCGCATTGGCAGATAGAACGGGTTGACCCCGCGCGGCACGGCAATATCCGGCACGGCAGGGCGGCTCAAGTCAAGAAAGGCAGGTGTGTTATCCATGCAGTTAACATAGGGGTTCGGAAGCTCGGCTGCTACCGGGGAGACGCCAATCCGTCATCGTGAGCGAAGCGCAGCGATCCAGCAGCCTTAGCAGGCTGCTGAGTTTCCTAGTGTCCACGTCATTCTGAAATCCGACGGATTTCAGAATCGGGACACTAGAGCCGAAACTTCGACACCTGGATCGTGACGCTTCGCTCACGATGATGAGGTGGCGTCACGAAGGTCGCGGATCAAAGCACCGCTTCGAACGCTGCCTTCACCCGAGGGCTGCACAAGGCTTCCAACTCGCCCTCGTGATCATAGGTCGGCATCAGCCGGTCAATCACCGCGTCCCGCCTGCTGGCGGGGTGAAAATAAATCTCGCTGGTGCCCACCGGCAATTCGGGGGCGAGGCGCAGCAGGCGGTCCTCGGTCATCATCCCGGTCCAGGCCAAGCCGAAGATCGAATCATTGGTCACCAGCCCAGCACGACGGGCTTTCGCCCGCAGCACGCTGCTCCACAGCCGCATCGCCCGCGCGCCCAGCCCCGGCGATCCACCGATGCGGCGCATCACATGGCAGGGCTCGTTCGGCACGCGAATCGCGGGAAGTCCATATTGCCAGCCCGCGTCGATCATCAGGTCGGCGACGGTCGGGTGCATGTGCATGTGTTTGTGCGCATCGGCATGGCACAATTTCAGCCCGGTTTCGGCGAAGGCTGCGAACTGGGCTCGGATTTCCGCACAGAGCTGCGCGCGCACGCTGGGCAGGAAGAAATATCGCAGGCCGAGCTTCAGTTGGTCGGAGGGGAATTGTCCGCTTTCATCCACCAGATTCGGGATCTGCTCATAGGGCAGCACCGACGGACCTTCGATCACCACCAAATGCAGCCCGACCCTGAGGCCGGGCATGCGCTTGGCGCGTTCGACGGCGTCGGCAGCGGCGGGGGCACCCACCATCAGGCTGGCGGAGGTGAGCAGACCCTCGCGATGGGCCCGCTCAATCCCCTCGTTCACCGCGTCCGACAGGCCAAAATCATCGGCCGTGAAGATGACCCGGCGCGTCACGCCGAGATCAGGCAGCGTTCCGTTCGCGCAGGAACTGGAAGAACTCCACGCCCTCGCGCAGACGACGCTTCATCATATCCGGGCTGGTGATCATCTCGCCGACGATCGAGCCGATCTTCGAGGGGCGGAAATAGAACTTCTTGTAGAAGGTCTCCACGTTCTCGAAGATCTCGGTGTGGGTCAGATGCGGATAATGCAGCGGCGCGATCTGCACGCCGTTGTCATCGATCAGCTCGGCATGCTCGATATCGAGCCAGCCATTTTCCACCGCCTGCTTGTAGAGGAAGGTGCCCGGATACGGAGCCGCCAGCGAGACCTGCATCGTGTGCGGGTTGATCTCCTTGGCGTATTCGATGGTCTCCTGGATCGTCTCGCGCGTCTCGCCCGGCAGGCCGAGGAGGAAGGTGCCGTGGATCTTGATGCCGAGTTCGTGGCAATCCTTGGTGAACTTCTTCGCGGTCTCGATCAGCAGGCCCT
>CAITEF010000653.1 GCA_903891315.1 uncultured Rhodospirillales bacterium
AGCCCACTGTTTCGGCTGTTTATTATGACAATAAAGACCCAAAGACTTATCAATAACTTGCATCGCGTTCTCCAGTTTGCCGAGACTGGAGTTTTGACGTGAGATGATAAGCTTAGCCGCTGCAATCTGTTTCTTGGAAGGAAGATACATCTCTCGCATTGGCTCTCCTATTGCGTTGGCCGTCGGGAACAGCTCAGCAGCTATGGTACAGTTGCAATATGCCCTGGAAGGGCGACAGATCCTGTCGCCCTCCCCTATTGCTGGCCGATCAAACTGATCCAGCCTTCAGGCGGCCATGAGAATGGACTGTTCAAGGTCGTTGACCCCGAGGACGGTCTGGACACTGCCCAGGTCGGTCTTCTGCCCATCCTGCAGCCAGACCTCACCACCGCCCCCGCAGTAGACGACGCGGCCGATCAGGCCGATGAACTGCTTCCCCGGCATGCCAATACGCACCTGGCGTTCTGCGAGGATCGCCATATGGAGGCAGTCGATGACGTACGACCAGGGCACGGGGTCGGCGCCGAAAGTGGGGCTGCATTCGACCCGCTCGAGGAGCCGTGCCACCTGCTCCTCGATCTCCTTCCGGCGAGCTTGCGCCTCACCGGCAAGCAGGTGGTTTGCGTGGGCACGGTGCCAGCTAGCAGCGGTGGCCCAGCCGCACCCGTCCATAACGCGCGCCATGATGCAGAACTCCGCGACACGCAACGTCTTAACGCGGCTGCTGTGGAAGCTGGGGCGGTCAAAGACGCTGCGCGGGTAGACGCGGTAAACCGTCTGGCGCCCCCGCCACGCCACACGCAGATCAACGCGTGCGTCGGTCAGCGCCTTCAGCCACCGTTGCACAGTGCGCGTCGAGCTACCGAAATGCTCAGCAATTTCAGCCTGCGTGTAGCCGCTACCCGCCGACGCAGTGAGAAAATTCACGAGGGAATTCAGGTACATCACCGTCTCCATCAAGGCCTCTACCAGGAGAAATTTCTCCTGGCCTGGCTAGAGGATGGAGAGCGCCACCGCCGGACGCCGCACGCATGGACGCACCGGAGGACGGCACCGGAAAACCGGAGCTGCTGACCGGAGCGAAGGGGCTGTGGGGCATCAAATGGGGCATGGGACCGCCAGCGGGATGGTGACCTGTTGTGAGGTGGTGAAAAGCACGGCTGATTGCAAGGACGCTGGAGACAGCCCGCCGATTTTTTTATCGGACCCATCTGCGCGATGCTGCCTAATAAGTGCGATACCGTGGCGGTGAGGTCCGCAGGTGCGGCCTATTATGACTTAGGCCTTATCCCCAAATCATCAGCCGGATTACCAAGGCTTATCGATTAGATAAGCTGAGCGCGAGCTTTGCCGCCAAGTCGATCAACTCCTCTGCGCGCCAGCGGCTTTGATCATGAACGGCAGCGACCAGATCGCGCGGCAGCGCCTCGATGCCGAGTTCCGCGCCGATAAGGGCGCCCGCCATCGCTGCAGTGGTATCAGTGTCGCCACCGCCGCTGATGGCGAGCCGGATCACTTCAAGGAAAGTGGGGCGCCCCCGCAAGTAGGCGTAGAGGGCCCAGACGACCGACGGAATCGAATGCGGCGAGATCGTACCGGCCCACTCACCCGTGTCGACGAGCCCGGAAACGGCAGCCTGCGCATGCTCGAAGGGCAGCTGCAAGACATGTCTGACATTCGATATGTCCGTGGCGAAGGTTGGCGATAGCGGCCTGATCACCCCGGAGATACCGTCAAGGAAGGCTCGATCGTCTTGTTGATGTCGCCCCATCACCAAGGCAACGGCCTGCGCCATGGCCACCGCCCCTGCCTGTGCATCGGAATGCTGGTGGGTGATCGAGGCCTGCGTGACGGCGACCTGCACCAGATCCGATGAGTTCGCGGCAAACAGCCACCCTACCGGGGCGGCCCGCATTGCCGCGCCGTTGCCTGCCGCGTTCGGCTCACCGGCGCGATGCCAGGATACGCCAGCGCGCAAGCGCTCGGCGGCGCAGCTTGTGGCGCGCCCAGGGCGTCGGACTTGGCCTTCCGCGAACAAGGCGCTGATCCGGGCCGCGAAAGCCGGCGGATTCCAACGACCATTATTCGCGACGAAGCTGATGACCAGTTCGCGAGAGAGTTGCGTATCGTCAGTGTATTGGCCGTCGAAGGCCCAAGCATGACCTGTCGCACGATCGTTGAGGAACTCCTCGATGTATTGCGTGCACACCGCGCGATCGAAACCCTCGACTGGAGCACCAAGGGCATCACCGATCGCCTGACCCAGCAGCCCGCCGGCAAATCGATCGGCGGGAGTCATGCCTGCACGGCGATGAAATGCATCAGCTGCTTCTCGAGCACGACGCAGCTCAGCGGCCCCCCGAAGACCGCGCCAGTATCGACCCCGATGCGATGTTTCCGGACAACCGGAATATCGGCTTCAGGGGTATGGCCATGCACCACGATATGGGAGAGCTCGCCATCGAAGTGCAGGAAGCGCTCGCGGATCCACAGCAGATCGGCCTGATTTTGATCGCCGAGCGCCAGGTCGGGGTCGATCCCTGCATGCACGAAAAGATAGCCTTCCTGTTCATGCTGGTGGGGCAGCCCCCGCAGCAGCTCGATATGCTCAGCCGGGATGGCCGAGCGCCAGTTCGAAGAGAGGGCTTTCCAACTTGCCAGCGCTGCCGTGCCGCCATTGCCAAGCCAGATCTCCTCGTCATAGTCATCGCCGTCCAGCGCTGCCAAAAGCATTGCTTCGTGGTTGCCTCGAAGATTCACCATCCGGACTCCCATGAGACTGGCGGGCGGATGCAGCAGCCGCTCGAGGACGGCCGCGCTGTCTGGCCCGCGGTCGATGTAGTCGCCAAGGTGGATGATCGTCGGCATACTGACTGGCCGTGCAGCCAGATCCAACACGATGAGGCGATGCAACTCCTCGAGCAGATCAAGGCAGCCATGGACGTCACCGACGGCATAAATGCGCTCACCGTCGGGAAGGCGCGTTGGCGCGGTGATCATTTCGGAGGTGTAGGACGAAATCGGCATAAGCGCTCCAACGTTTCAAAGACAATGAAGAGTGAGTTTGGCGCGACAAAATACGGCAGATGGACGCTCAGTTTACTTCTGCAAACCACCCCCACGAACAGCGCACTTAGTCAGTGCGCCTTAGCGTTGTGGGATAGCGGTCTGCGATGCTGGTCAATGCCCGAGCCGGGCTTTGCTTAACAATCACCAGACCTTTTGCTTAACAATCACCAGACCTGCGGCTCGTAGCGCGGCCAGGAATTTCATTTGGTCGTCGCTGGAGATTGGCTCATTGTTGGGGCCGGCCAGTTCTTCCAGCACGTAAACACCGGGAGCAAATGGCTCGAGCGCAGCAAGGAAAGGCGGCTCTTCGCAGGCGATGTAGACCATCGTTCCATTCACCAGGTTGATCCAGTGTTGCGGCCCGAAATCCCTATTCCTTTCCACGCAGTTTTGGAGCCGCGCGCCGACAGCGCGCAGTTCTGCAACGCTCGCCAAAATCCTGAGAGGCGAAGTGACGGCGAAAGATGGCTTGGGAGCCTTCATGCTGTCGAGAATTGAGAACAGTCGCCGGAACATGGCAGGCAGTCCTGCCTCTTTTGGCGGATGCCAAGACTCGTCTGAGATCGCTCCGTGGCCGCGAAGGAAGGCAAAAAGTGTCGCCAACCCCTCTATGGCAGAATCCGAGCAGGTCAGGATGCCCCGCAGCCCAACAATCACCGGGTCCATAGCCAACAGCGATTCTGCCTTATCGAACATTTCTTCGCTCAAATAGCCGCCCGTGAGGATTTGGTCTGCCATCGGGGTATCGAGCAACGCGGTGAGGCGAGTGTAGAAAGATTGGCTGAGAACGGTGTCACCAGCGCGGTCGAACGCGCGATACAACCGAGCTGGCGCACGTGGAATGGCCGCAAGAAGAAGATCGCGGGGGTCGCGGCTCTCCATGACTTCAGCCACCTCGATATCCGGGCCGGAGGCTTCGGGAGCGAGGTGCAGGAAGGCACCAACGGCGTGCAGCGCAGGGCGCGCAGGGGATGGCCCTGCTCGTCGACCAGACCCATCGCGATCAAGGTGGTCAAGACGGAGATGAAGAATTCGGCGGTGCTGGCGCGTCCGGCGCCTTCGAGCCAGTTCTGCTCCTGGAAGGCGAGGATCGCGGGCTGGCCGAGTTCGGCCTCCCAGATCACGCCGAGCAGGGAGGTCCATTGCTCTTCGATCTCGCGGCGGACCGCGTCGAGGCCGAGGAAGCTGTTGGCGTAGGCGATCCTGCCCGTCTCGGGACCGGCGCCGAGGCAGAAATCGGGGGTGAAACGCCGCGCTGGGCTGGCGAGTTGGAAATGCGCGATCTCGTGGATCAGCACCGAG
>CAITEF010000654.1 GCA_903891315.1 uncultured Rhodospirillales bacterium
CCGATCGGTCGGACCGTGCTTTAGAGTTCTGATTGGCCTGATCGGCTGTCCAACGTATTGATATCACCGCTCCGATAAGTTAGAAGTATTGAAATGGAACTGCGGCACCTTCGCTACTTCTGCACCGTCGCCGAAGAAATGCACGTCACCCGCGCGGCGGAACGGCTGCACCTTGCTCAGCCGGCGTTGACGCAGCAGATCAGGGCTCTGGAAGCCGAGTTGAACACGCCGCTATTGCGTCGCGTCGGCCGCGGGATCGAGTTGACCGAAGCCGGGGCCGTATTCTGGCGCGAGGCTCAGGCGATTCTGGAGCGGGTTCGTGCCGCAGCGCTGCTCACCCAGGAAACCGCCCGCGGCGTCGCTGGCCGCTTGTCCATCGGCATGACCGAAACCGCCTCGTTTGCGGTGCCGGTCACTTTGGTGTTGAAGCGGGCGCGGCACCTTTGGCCGAATGTCGAATTCACCCTGATTCAGGCGCGCTCCAACGACCTCGTTCCCGCTCTGGTCGACCGCCGCATCGACGTCGCCTTCATGCGCACGCCGCCGCCGGAGATCGACACGCTGCGCTGGCAGCCGTTTTTGAGCGAGGGTTTCGTTGTCGTTGCCCCCGACACCCATCGGCTTGCGTCGCAAAGTATAGTCGACATTGCCGAACTCTGCGGCGAACCGCTGATCATGCCGCGCGGCCGCACCGGCGATGCCGACATGCGCGCCCGCATCGCCGCCGCTTTTGCCAAAGCCGGGGAAATGCCACGAATCGTCCAGGAAACCCCGGAATACGTCATGGCGATCAATCTCGTCGCGACAGGCATTGGCTTGGCGCTGGTTCCAGCCACTTTGACCGGTTTGCGTCGCGAGGGCGTGGTCTATCGGCCGCTGCGGACCGAAGAGCCGCTGCTGACCGAAATCATCCTGGTCACCCGAACCGGTGACCACGCCCCGATTGTCGCCAATTTCCTTGCTCTTGCCGCTGAACTGGCGCCGGGATCATTCGGCTTGGGCCAAGATCGACCCGCATGACCGCAGCCAAGGCTGGGCGGCGGCCAGCGTGTCGCGGCGGTGGTCGATGTCGTTTTGC
This sequence comes from uncultured Rhodospirillales bacterium, assembly GCA_903891315.1. Classification (GTDB taxonomy): domain Bacteria; phylum Pseudomonadota; class Alphaproteobacteria; order Acetobacterales; family Acetobacteraceae; genus CAIQQQ01. Next base: position 1,079 of record CAITEF010000654.1, read on the forward strand.
AACGCCCCCAGCATGTCGTCCTCGGTCTGGCCGCCGATCAACAACGCGGCGTAGAACCGGTCGAGATCAAATCCGATCACCCGCCCAGGACGGTCCGGCGCGCCGACATGGAGCGTTTGGTGTTCCAGATCGACCGAAATGCCGGCGGATGGATCGCGCGCGATTTCGTCGGTCAGATCGGCAGTATCCGCGCGCGAGACCGCAATCGGTGCCAAGCCGTTGATGATGCAGTTGCGCTTGAAGGTTTCGTTGAAGCTTATGGCGACCACAACGCGAAAACCATAATCGCGCAGCGCCCAGACCGCGCTCTCGCGCGAACTGCCGCAGCCGAAATTGCTGCCCGACACGATGATCCTGGCCCGGTCGTAGGGCGGCTGATTGAGGATAAAATCGGGATTGGGGGTTCGTCCGGCACCGTCGAGATAGCGTCTTGCGGCAAACAACCCGTCGCCCCAACCGCTCATTGAGGCGCGGGTGTTCTCGGAGACTGGGATGAGCTCGTCGGTGTCGACATTGTCGCGCGGGAATGGCAGCGCGATCGCGTGCAACTTATTGATCGGAGCAGGCATGCTAAGACGCCTCCGGCATGAATTCGCGGGGATCGGCGATCCGTCCAGCGATTGCCGACGCGGCCACCGTTGCCGGGCTGGCCAGGTGGGTGCGGGTGCGCGGTCCCTGGCGATTTTCGAAATTGCGGTTGGTCGAACTGATCACCCGCATATCCTGCCAAATCGGCCCCTCCCGTCCGGCGCAGTTGGAACAGCCGGATTTGCGCCATTCGAAACCCGCGTCCCGGAACACCGCGGCGATCCCCTCGGCTTCGGCCTGGGCGCGAACCTGCATCGATCCCGGCGTGCACATCGCCCGTACGCCAGTGGCAATTTTTCGCCCTTTCAGGATCGATGCGGCGGCGCGCAGATCGGAAATTCGGGAATTGGTGCACGACCCAATGAAGGCGGCGTCAATCGTTATATCGGCCAATGCCTGTCCCGGTTGGAGCTGCATATACGCCAATGCCTTGGTCGCCATCGCGTGATCAGAAGGCGCGGCGTAGGAATCCGGGTGCGGCACGACGGCATTTACCGCGATGGCATGCATCGGCGAGGTTCCCCAGGTGACCTGCGGCGCGAGAGTGCCAACATCGAGCGAAATTTCGCCGTCGAACGCCGCATCGGGGTCGGAGCGGAGCGCGCGCCAATTGGCAATCGCCGCGTCCATGATCTCAGGTGTGGCGGGCACGACCTTTCGCAAATAGTCGAATGTGGTTTCATCCGGCGCGATCAGCGCGTAGCGGGTGCCCATCTCAGCGGCCATGTTGCACAGGGTCATGCGCGCCTCCATCGACATCGCCGAGACGACCTCGCCGGTGAATTCGATGACATATCCCAGCGCCAGCTTCATGCCGTGCTCGGCCAGAATGCGCAGCGCGACATCCTTGCTGACCACACCATCGGCCAAGTTGCCGGAGAGTGTCATCCGCAGCGTGCCGGGCCGTTGCACGATCAGCGCGCCGCGCCGCAGCACCGTCGCCACCTCACTCGACCCAACCGCGAAGGCGAGCGCCCCGAAGGCGCCCACGGTGCAAGTGTGGCTGTCGCCGCAGACATGGGTGATGCCGGGCAGGATGAAGCCCTGTTCGGGACCGGAGACATGAACGATGCCGTGCGCCACGTCATCTGGGCTGGCGTAGCGATAGCCGAGGTCGACACAGCTCTTTTCAAGTGAGGCGATCATCTCGCTGCCGGTCTTGGTCAAACTGTCATGCCGGCCGCGATCGGGCGCGGTGCTGATGGCATGGTCGGCGACGGCAAAAATCTGATCGACCCGCAGGCGCGGCGTCTCACCGGCGACGCGCATGTCGCGCAGCGCGTAGCCACCGCTCAATTCGTGCAAAGTCATTCGGTCGATCACCAAGGCGGCGCGGTCGCCGGGCAGGGCCTGGACCTGATGGGCGGCCCAGATTTTCTCGAACAGCGTGGTGGCGCTCATGCTGTGTATTCGCGCTCGCGCGCCCTTTCATCTGGCATGCCGACGGCGTCGGTCAGGTCGCTGAACGACATCAACTCGCCCTCGATCCCGGCAAGGTCGCCCTGGCTTGCCAGCACGTTGAGCGCACGGCGCATCGCCGCCCCGGCGCTGGCCAGCGTCACACCGGGATAGGAGACCCGCGCGACGCCGAGTGCCCGCAGTTCGGCGAGGTTGATCGATGGGGTCCGCCCGCCGGTCGTGCCGATCATGTTGACGCTGATCGGCCCGCGAATGCCCCGAACCGCCTGCGCGATCTCCTCGCGGGTGCGCAACGCCTCGACAAAGATCAGCGTTGCGCCCGCGTCTAGATAGGCATTGGCGCGCGCGATGGCGGTTGGCAGACCGTCGGTGGCGACAGCATCTGTTCGGGCATTGATAACGAAATCAGGGTCGCGGCGTGCGGCGCAGGCGGCGCGGATTTTCTGCACCATCTCCTCGGCAAGGATCACCGACTTGCCGTCCATATGCCCGCAACGCTTCGGGAAAGTCTGGTCCTCGATGTTGACCCCGGCCGCCCCGGCAGCCTCCAACAGACGCACGGTGTGGAACGTGTTGACCGCGTTGCCGAAGCCGGTGTCGCCATCGGCCATTACCGGAATGCCGACCGCGTTGGCAACGCTCTGCACCGCGTTGATCTGATCACGCAGCGACAGAATGCCGATATCGGGCAAGCCGAGTGCGGCGGCAGCGACGGCAAAGCCGCTGATCTGGCAGGCGAGAAAGCCGGCCTGCTCAACGAGCCGGGCGCTGAAGGCATCATAGACGCCGGGCATCGGGAGGGCGTTGCGAGCCTCGATCAGCTCGCGCAGGGTCTTGCAGTGTGACATCGACCTAGTCCTTCCCGGCCAAGACGTCGCGGCCTGGATCGGCGGGCAATTCGTAGCAACCGCCGATGCGCATCACCGGCATGGTTGTGAAGTCGATGTTCGTCGTGGAGCGGCAGCAATTGCCGTCATGGTGGCTGCGTGGCGCAATGGTGGACGACGGCGCGGACATTGGTGGTTCCTGGGATTGGTGCGATTGGGTCATGCTGGGTTGGCCACCATCCGGGGCGCCACCCGAGGTAGGACGAACAGCAGGCTGGCCGCGCCAATGCAGAGTGCGGCGATCATGAACGTGAAGCCGGCCGAGAACTCGCCGGAAGCGCTCACCAGCCAACCGATCACCAACGGCGCCACCACGCCGCCGATCTGCCCGGTCGTGCTGACCACGCCTGCAAACGCGGCACGGCTCTCATCGGGTGCCAGATCGATCACAATTGCACCAAACGCCGCCAGGCCGCCGTAAAGGAAGAAAGCCGCAGCCGAGAGACCCGCAATGCAGGTGCCGAGACCATCCGCGTTGTAGGCAATCGCCAAGCCGCCGCCCGCGAAGATGTAAGAGAAGGCGAGGATCTGGGCACGGAACCGGTAGAGCGCGTTGCTGCCCAGCCAGCCAGTCATCAACATGCCGACGAAACCGGCCATGTAGGGGATGCCGGTGAGAATACCGCTGCCCTTGATGTCGATATGGCGCTGCAAGGTCAGGTAAGTCGGCATCCAGCCGAGATAGCCCCAATAGGCGATGTTGAAGAGGAAATAGGCGCCGCACATCACCCACAGGCTGCGGTTCGCGAGCACGGCGCGAAAGCTTGCGATTGTGGTGCGCGGCTGGGCGACTTCGTTACGTGACTGGGCCGGCACGAGAAGATAATTCACCAGCGCCGCGAGCACGGCCGGGATGACCATCAACAGAAACACCGCCTGCCAGCCGACGGAGACCAGCAGGAGCGCGATCAGCGGCCCGGCAAGTGCCGGTGCCAACGGGATCGCGGAGGCCCAAAGTGAGGTCGCCTTGGCGCGCTCCTTTGAGTCGAAGTTGTCGCCGATCACCTTGTAGCAGGCGGTGTTGGACAGCCCCTCGGAGATGCCGAACAGCAGCCGAACCGCGACCAGCGCGGCAACGCCCACGACAACGCCAGTCAGTCCAGTGAAAATGGCCCAGAACAGTGGTGCGATCACCAACACGGGTCGGACGCCAAAGCGATCAGAGAGCAGGCCACCCGGGATTTGCGACACGGTATATCCCACCGCAAATGCCGAAAGCAGCACGCCGAAGCTCTGTGGGTCCAAATGCAGCGATTTCATCATGGATGGACCGGCGAAGCTGATCGCGCTCCGGTCGAGATAGTTGGCGATTTGGAATAACCAGATAGCCAGGATGGGCTTGTATCTCGCGTCCACGATTTTCTCTCCCGGCGCCCGTCGCCTTGGCGCGGTTCGCGTTTTTGGCTCGGTGATGGCGCGGGGCGACGCGTCATCACGCGAGGAGTTAGGATCTCGAGTTTCGGGGTGGCGCAGCGATGGGTCCAATATATTGTTTTAGCAAGATCGATACTTCGAACTGATCGATTTTGCCGCCGGAGTGCGATTGATATCACCACGCCCGCTCAGACGGTCAGGGACGCCCTCTCGGCTTTATGCTGACCGGCGCTCGCATCCATCAAGAGGTGGATGCCAGTTCTTAATAACAGAACCAATTAAAGCCTGACGTATTTGATCGCTTGCCGGAAATACGTGAAGGCGACATGAATTTTTCCGTCACGGTCTTCAATGATACTCGGATAGGAAAGCTCGCGATTGAGCCGGTCGCGTGAATTGTTTGTCAGGCAATAGCCATCGCCCGTGTCCAGGTCGCGGATGATCGGCCACGTATTGCCGTCATCATTCGAGATGGCAAGCGTGAGCGGCGCGCGCGGTGCGCCCCAGAACGCTTGGCGGCCCTGGACTGGCTGTGCGATCACGGTGTCAGTGCCGTCATCTTCCAGATCGTCATACAGCGACAGACGCCGCTCGGTCGCGTTCAGCACGCTGGAATGATTGTGGATCACCGCCAACTGCCCATTGCGCAGCCGGACCGCCTGGATGGAGGAGTTGTTGTTCGGTAGCGAGGTGGCAATCGGTGCAGTCCAGTTGTAGCCGCCATCTGCGGAGCGACTAAGATAGACATTGTCCGCCCAGCGGCTGCGGAACAGGGCCACAAGCCCATTCGGTCCCTCGACGATGCTCATATGCACGCAACCGGTGCTCTGCGGCACTGCCTGGCGCGACCAGCTTTGTCCGCCATCGCGCGAGATGCGGACTTCGCTGACATCAAGCTCGCCCGTCCATTTGGTGCCGGGCGGCGTGCGGCAGAGGAATACCGGCAGCAGCCAATCCCCATTGGCGCGCAGCAGCGGGGGCTGACGGACGAAGGTGCCGGGTTCGTCGATCAGGGTGCGCACCGGACTCCACGTTGCGCCCTCATCGTCGGAGGTTCGGCAGCGGACCAGCGCGGTTTCCTGATTGCCGCCGATCTGCGCGGTGAAGATCAGCCAAAGTTTGCCGTCGGGGCCATAGGTCAGGATCGGGTTCTGCTCGGAGCGGCTCATGTCATCCGACAGACGCACCGGCTCGGACCATGTGCTGCTGCCTTTCGCCAGTCGGGCGAAATAGGGCGAGATGTCGGGGATGCCTTCCTGCGAGCCGCCAAACCAGACACAGGCGAGATCGCCGTTGCGCAGTTCGAGCAAATTGGCGGCGTGGTTCTGGATGCAAGGCGATTTCAGCCACGCATCCTGGCGATCCGGCTCGATGGGATGGGCGCGCAGAATGCCGTCTTGCGGGAAATCGGTGGTGGCGGTGAACATCGTCATATCCTCACATCCGGGCCTGGGCCACGGCACC
>CAITEF010000655.1 GCA_903891315.1 uncultured Rhodospirillales bacterium
AGACGTCCGAGGCCCGACCTTTACGAATGCATGCCATGTCCCAAGCAAGTTGCTGATGCGCGCGACGGTTGACGAATCACGACAGATCGTTCTTTGTATGTTCCATAATGAGAATCCAAACAGAACCTATCCTGCGATTGCCCGACGCTCCCTCAAAGCTGCTGCTAAACGCCTTCTCCTCCAGCGTTCCGGCGGGGTTTCCGTCGCCGGCAGATGATCATATCGAAGGTAAGCTCGATCTCAATGAGCATTTGATCCGCCGACCGTCGGCAACTTTCTTCGTTCGGGCGTCCGGGGAATCCATGCGTGATGCGGGTATCTTTGATGGAGACCTGCTTATTATCGACAGAGGGATCACCGCGAAGTCCGACGACATTGTGATCGCCTCAATCCACGGCGAACTGACCGTCAAACGACTTCGGCAATCAGCGAATGCGTGGCTGCTGGTCCCGGAGAACACGAACTTTCCAGCCATACCTTTGGATGAATCCGGCTGTGAAATCTGGGGTGTGGTGACCCATAGCATCCGGCGGCACTGTGGACGCTGATGGCCACCTTCGCCCTTGTGGACTGCAACAACTTTTACGCCTCATGTGAGCGGCTGTTCCGCCCGAACCTGAAAAACCTGCCGGTGGTGGTCCTGTCCAACAACGATGGGTGCGTGATTGCTCGTTCGCAGGAAGCCAAAACTATCGGCATCGGCATGGGCGCGCCGCTTTTCAAAATCCGCGATATTGTGGAAGAGCATGGCGTTGCCGTCTGCTCGTCCAACTACGCCCTCTATGGCGACATATCCGAACGCGTCATGACGATGCTGGGATCAAATGCCCCGAGCCACGAGGTCTACAGCATCGATGAATGCTTCCTCGATCTCGACAATCTCGGCGTACCAGACTTGACGGCTTGGTGCAGCAAGCTGCGCCAGAGCACTTATCAATGGACAGGCATTCCGGTGTCTATCGGTGTCGGCAACACGAAGACACTGGCAAAACTGGCGAACCGACTGGCCAAAAAGTCAATTAAGGCGGGCGGCGTCATCGATCTTGCCCATCACCCGGAATGGATTGACGCTGCGCTCCGAAAAACTCCCATTGGCGATGTTTGGGGTGTTGGCCGTCGCTGGTCACAGATGCTGGAAGAGCGAGGCATGGCGACCGCCCATGATTTTGCGCACGCCCAAGATGGCTGGATCCGGCAGAAGATGGGGGTTGTTGGGCTGAGAACCGCCCATGAACTGCGCGGCTACGTCTGCCATGCTCTTGAGGATCAGCCACAGCCTAAGCAAACCACATGCTGTTCACGCAGCTTTGGCGCCACCATCACCGACAAATCTCAGGTCCATGATGCGTTGATGCAGTTTGCCGAACGGGCGGCGGAAAAGGTCCGGTCTGCCGATCAGGTCGCCGGGGCCATGCAGATTTTCATCAGAACTGACCCATTCAATCCAAATGCCGCGCAGAAATCGCTGTCGGGGTCTGTCAGCTTTGCCCAGCCCACGTCGGACGCCAGGACAATCAATGGCGCCGCGACCCGTATTTTGGAGCGCATATGGCGCGATGGCTATGCATGGAAGAAGGCTGGAATTCTGCTGCTCGACCTGTCCGCCAAAGGAGCTGCCCCGTCCTCGCTGTTTGATGCCGTCGCCGATCTGGATGATGGGCTGATGACCGCTATGGACCAGATCAACGCAAAATTTGGGCGCGGCAGCATCAAGCTGGGCTTGGCTGGCAAGGATCAGGATTGGCGCATGAGGCAGGACAACCTGTCGCCCAGTTTCACCACAAGGTGGACTGATCTTGCCAGTGTCAGGGTTGGATAGCCGAGGTGACATGACACACGGGTCAGCACTTGGCTCGCCGCGTTTCATGCGGTATTATTTCAAGCATGGCGCATGAACTGGACGACATACTGGCCCAGACCGACTGCCCTGTCTGCGGGCATGAACTCAATGTGAGTTACAAGTCAATGCGCCTTCAACGCACCGTTGAATGCCCGAGCTGTGGGGAAACCATCCGGCCCATAGACGACACGCCTATCGGCAAAATCCAGCGGCTGATCGACGAAGTCTGACCTGCCTAAGCGGCCGTGGCGGCAGCAATTTGCTGCACAGCCTGGCTGAGGCCGAATTCTTTCGGCTGCGCTGGTCGCAACCGATCCTCGCTACCTGGGTGAGGCACGTTCAACCAAGCCGAAGCGCGTAGCTTTACTTTTTTGAACGCTTGATATATATTCTCTTCAAGGAGAATGTTTATGCAAGCCGCCCGCCTGTACTCGCCCGCAGAGGCTGCCGCTGTCGCCGATATCGCCGTCAAGGCGGTCAACAACGCGATCGACAAGCAGATCGTAATGGCCGTGCGCCGCACCGCGCGATCCGGGTTGCAATCCCGTCAGCGCTCGGTGTCAGCCGACGGCCTGCTGCAACTCAAGCTCTGGTCGCAGGTCGGCAGCATTCTCTCGCAGGAGCGCCGTGAGCGCTTGTTCGAGGCGATAAGGCTGCAACCCGAAGCATCTCAGGTGCGTGCCGACGACCTGCTCATCATCGACGTGGCCGAAGCGCGCAAACAGATCGCTTCTCGCACTCAGGATCTGGAGCAGGCCGAGGCCATTGTCGTGCAGCAAAAAGCCGTGATGGGCGGGGAACCGGTCTTTAAGGGTACGCGCATTCCGGTCCGCCTCATAGCCTCGATGCTCGATGAAGGAGTGAGCGAAGAGGAAGTTATGGCTGGCTATCCCAAGCTGGATTCACGGCAATTGACGCTAGCGTCGATCTGGGCAGCGGCACATCCGCGGCGAGGTCGCCCCAAGCCCTTGAAAGACGACACGCTCGTTCTCAAGCAGACTCGGCGTGTGTCACTCAAGCAAGCCTCTGCTGAGGTTGGCTCGGCGCGTCTCCGGTGAAATTCCTCATTGATGAGTGCCTTCACACTTCGCTGACCGAGGTGGCGGCTGAGCGCGGGCATGAGGGCCATCACGTCGTCTGGCTTGGCCTGAGTGGCGAGGCCGACTGGGATCTCATGCCCCGCATCGTCGAGAACAACTTCACGTTCGTGACGAACAATGCGGCGGATTTCCGCAAGCTGTATGCTCGCGAGGATGTCCATGCCGGCCTTGTCATCATTGTGCCGCAGGTGCGGCCCGCCTTGCAGCGCGAGCTTTTCGAGGCGGTGCTCGATACGCTGGCGGGTGGCGACGACCCGATCAACGAGGTGTTCGAGGTCTGGATCGAGAACGATGAGATCGTGATCGATCGCTACGCCATGCCGACATAGGCATGAGTTTCAGGCGGCCAGCTTCGCCACGATCTCGCGGGCACTGGTTACCGGCATGAACAGCCTGGTCTGATAGGCGATGATTTCGGTAAAGCAGCCCTTGGCCTTCCACGATGCCAGCGCGCGAGGATCAAAGCCCAGCACTTCGAGTCGCTGCTCACCATTGACCCGCGAACGCTTGATGCTGGCACCTGACAGCGCATCGATGGGAACAACCTTGCCGCCGAGCGCCGCCTCGACCAGTTGGTCTGGTGACAGCACAATGCGATCGCCGAGCCCGAGTTTGTCCAGCAGCATGTTGACCGCTTCGGCGGGCACAATGCGCCCCAACAGCGAACGCCCATCCTGCGTCACGAGGCGACGGACTTGTGCCTCGTCGCCCAGCAGGTTCCAAATCGGCAGCAGGCGCCCGGTCGCGAGGTAGAACCGCTCGGTATAAGGACGCGTCGCCAGTTCGGTGGCCTCGCCCTGCCAGGCCTCCTCGAATGTGCCGCGCTCGCAGTCATCCCAATGGCTCTCGGCCAATTCATCGGCGGTGATCCAGCTTCGGCCGCCGGGCCGGTGCAGTGTGAAACTGGCGACCGGTGTGCCGTCGTCCATCAGGCGGGTGCGGTCAGGCAGGAGTGCCGCCACGCGCGAGGATCGACCATTGCGCAAGAGGCGGGTCTTGGCCACAATGCGCTTGGCGATGTCTGCCAGCGGTGTGATCTTTGGTGCCCATTGCGCCTCGATCGTGAGCAATTGGGTCGAAGCGCCATTGGGGTCCTCGCGCAGAACACGCTCCTCGACGGTGGTCAGCTTGTCGGCAACCAGTGTTTCGACGCCGGCGTCGAAGGTGCCCGCCTTGCGCGCGGCGTCGATCCGCGCCTCAACCAGCCCCAGGAATTCATCGAAGACCGCGTTTTGCAGTGCGATGGGTAGCGCCAAAATCCGGTTCAACCAGCGCGGGATCGGCGGTAAATTGTCAGTGAGCGTGTCCTCACTGCAGCGCCGGCAGTCGTTTCTGCTCAAGAAAGGTGGTCGGACTGACGAAATCGAAGAAGAATTGCGCTCTCGCGACCATATTGAAATTCACTTCAAAAATTGAAGTTGCACTCCGTTTGGTGATTGCTTAGGAACACATTGTCAAGTGGAGAGAGCGAAATGCGGTGGCGTGAAGTGGGCGACAGCCTGTGCCCGGTGGCCCAAACAGCAGCCATCATTGGCGACCGATGGACACTGCTGATCTTGCGCGAAGCATTGCAGGGCGCACGCCGTTTTGATGCTTTTGAATCGGTGCTTGGTATTTCACCGCACCTTTTGTCGGTCCGCCTCAAGCGGCTGATTGCCGAAGACATCATGCGCAAGGATGGGCATGGAAATTACCGGCTCACCAAGGCCGGTGTCGCGCTTCAGACTGTCATTCTGTCGCTAGCCGCGTGGGGCAACCAATGGCGGTCCGCGGAAAACGGGCCGCAAAGCGTATTCATCCATACCGATTGCGGCCACGCGTTCGAACCACATCTATCCTGTTCGTCGTGCAGTCAGCCAGTCGCGCCTGCTGCTGTCGAAACGAAATTCAGCGAAGCCCTGACGGCGGAACGTGCGGTACGAAAATGATTCAGCGCACCGAAAAGCAGGTGATCTGCGCGAGTTGCGATATTGCGTGCCAACTGATCGCGAAAGTTGAAGATGGCCGCGTGGTGCGCGTGCGGTCTTCACGCAAGAAATCGCAGCGCGAAAACATCTGCATCAAAGGGATCTACGCGCCGCAGAACTTTGCCAGCCCGCACCGCCTGCTCCATCCGCTTCGTCGCGTCGGCGAGCGGGGCTCGGGCCAGTGGGAACAGGTCAGCTGGGACGTGGCGATGGGCGAAATCGCCGAGCGCCTTGGCAAAGTGATCGACCGCTATGGCCCAGAGGCATGGGCCGTTGCGACCAGCCAGTGGAACACGTCTGTCGATCACGGACTTGGCCGCAGGCTCATGAACCTGGTCGGATCGCCCAACTGGATCAGCGGTGTGGCGCTGTGCGCAGGCAACACCGCTGCGATCAACCGGATGACGTATGGCTGGTTCCCGCAGCCCGATTATGCCGCAACTCGCTGTATCGCGCTGTTCGGGCACAATCCCAAAAAGCACAGCTGGACCCCGGTCTACAACCGCATCATGGCAGCGCGCGCCAGAGGCGCAAAGCTGATCGTGCTCGATCCGCGCAGAAGCGAAATGGCCGAGCGCGCCGATATCTGGTTGCCGCTCAATGTGGGTACCGACGCGGCCATGGCGATGGGCTGGGTGCGCACGATCGTGGAGGAAGGTCTTTATGATGCAGATTTCGTGCGCGACTGGACGGTCGGTTTCACAGACCTGAAGCAACGACTTGAAGAATACCCGCTTGAACGGGTGTCGGCGATCACCGGCGTTCCTACGGAACAGATCCGCGCTGCGGCGCGGATGTATGCCATCGAAACGCCGGGCGTCATTCCCTGGACCCCGATTACCGACCAGCAGATCAACTCGACCTCGGCGATCCGTCTGCATTGCATCCTGCGAGCACTGACCGGCAATCTCGACGTCCAAGGCGGCGAAACGCTGCAAGGGTTCAACCGCATCGCCATCAGCGAAAGCGAGATCGAACTGCACGAAGCCCTGTCGCAGTCGCAGCGCGACAAGCAGTTGGGGAGCGACCGCTGGCCCGCCTTTACCTATCGCGGCACGGCTGCGCTCGAAGAACCGACCGAGCGCGTGTGGGGTCTGCCTTATGCCAATCTGATCGGCGGCAGCTATATGGCAGTACCCGGTGCGGTTTTCGAGGCGATGGCCGATGGCAATCCCTATCCGGTCAAGGCGCTGATCAGTCTGGGCAACAACACCTTGCTCGGCTTTACCAACATGGCCCGGATCGAGGCGGCCTTGCGCAATCTTGATCTGCTGGTTGTGCATGAACACATCAAGACACCGACCGCACAACTGGCCGACTTTATATTGCCCGGTGACACCTGGCTGGAACGCCCGCTGCTCTACGATACGATGACCTGGGCTTCGGCTTATGCCATTTCCGACAAGGCCAGCGAACCAGCGGGCGAATGCCGCAGTGTGTTTGATTTCTGGTGCGACCTTGCCCGGCGTATGGGCCATGCCGATTCGTTTCCATGGGGAAGCATCGAGGAATTCTACGACTGGCGCCTGCAACCCTCGGGACTGGACTGGGCAAGCTTTTCGGACAAATTCCGGGTTCACGCAGCCCGGCCGGAATACCGAAAATACGAACGAACCGGCTTTGCCACGCCGTCTGGCAAGGTGGAGCTTGCATCGAGCATGCTCGCCGATCTCGGCTTTGACCCCCTGCCCTATTATCGTGAGCCACCCGCGCATCCCGAGGGGTTTCCACTAACCCTGTTCATGGGCGTGCGCGACGATGGCTTTTTCCAGACGGCCCATCGCCATGTGCCCGAACTGCGTCGGATGCATCCCGAACCAAAGACCTTCCTGAACGCACAAACCGCCGAACGATTTGACTTGGGAGAGGGCGATTGGGTGGCGATTTCAACGCCCGAAGGCACGATGCATGCGATTGTCGAAATTCGAACCGACATGCCCGATGGTCTGGTGCGCGTGCCACACGGATGGTGGAAGCCGGAGACTGCGGAGGGCCCGGCATTGTCCGGCGCCCGTGCGCATTCGGATGGCAATGTCACGCTTGATGACGAAGCGTGGCGTGACCGCGAACAGGGTATTCCGCATTTGAAGGGAATCCCGTGCCGGATTGTTGGCACAGAAGCGCCTGCCCTTGCAATGCAGCAGCCTCATCACGCGTGATCGTCAGACGGCAGACGCTGCTCCAGCCCGCTCGAGATCGGCTTGCAAAGTGCGCACGGCCCAGACAAAATGGGCCGCAGCCCATAGGCCGCTCAGAGCACTGATCAAAAGCGCAATTCGCAGCGAATCCGAAGGATGGGCGATTTTGGCGGCCAGTGCATCCGACGCCCAACCGATCAATTGCGGCGCCAGCACCAGGTTCGCGACATTGGCAGTAAACAGGACAATAGCCACGGTGACACCGCGCATCGCTGCCACTGTCAAATTCTGGATGAGCGCCAGCGAAGGCCCGACATAGACATTGGCAAGCGGCACAAACAGCCAGAGCATGACGATCGCCGTCGCGCGATCGCTGACAAGAAAGGCGCAAAAGCCGGTCATCGTTATGGCCGCAGTCAGCCCGGCAAGAAAATAGCATTGCCAACGCGCCGGCTGACCTGACAGACGTATCATCACCAGCACTGAGGCAAGTGTTGCGGACGCACCCCCCACTCCCCCCATGATCCCAACCTGATAGCCAGCCTCGCTAACAGAATAACCATGACTGCGGGTCAAAAGAGCCGGAGTCCACCAGATCAGTCCGTTGCCGGTAAACGTTGCAATTGTTGTGCCGATCAGGACGTGAACCAGCGATTTGTTGTGCGCGATCGAAGCCAACACGGTGGACAAGGGCGGCGCTGCCGAAAACTGCGGGAGCTGTGCATCCATCGCGCCGCGCTTGGGCTCCCGGATCGAAAGCACCAGCGCGACCAGCGGCAATCCGCATAGACTGAACGCCAGCAGACCGCTGCGCCAGCCATGGTTTTCGGCAAACCAACTGGCGACAATCGAACCGAAGGCAACACCGGCGGGCACCCCGACCGAAAAGATCGACATTGCCACCAGCCTGCGACCCGGCGGAAAATAATCGGCGATCATCGATTGGGACGGTGGCGTTCCGCCGGCCTCGCCCACGCCGACGCCCATCCGGGCAACAAGCAATTGCCAATATGTCACTGACAGACCGCACAGGCCGGTCATGACAGACCACGCAGCCACCGCTGTCGCGATCATAGTGCGACGGCTGGCCCTGTCTGCCAGCCGCCCCAACGGCAAACCGGCCGTGACATAGAACACCGCCAGCGAAACACCTGTCAAAAATCCCACAGCCCCATCAGTTAAATGGAACTCG
>CAITEF010000656.1 GCA_903891315.1 uncultured Rhodospirillales bacterium
GGACATCACGATCACCCGGTCGCCCAGGAAAATCGCCTCAGAGATTGAATGGGTGATCAGGATGATGGTCTTGCCGCTCTCCTGCCAGATGCGTTGCAGTTCGAGGTTCATCCGCTCACGGGTGAGCGCGTCGAGCGCGCCGAACGGCTCATCCATCAACAGGATGCGCGGATCGCGGGCGAGCGCCCGGCAAATCCCGGCGCGCTGCTGCATGCCGCCGGAGAGTTCATAGGGGAAGCGCGTGCCGAATTCGCCCAGGCCTGTCATCTCCAACAGACGATCCACCCGTCCCGGCTCGGCATTGTGCTTGCCGCCGACACGCAGCGGGAGTGCCACATTCTCGCGCACGCTCATCCAGGGCAGCAGATTGGCCGATTGAAACACCACGCCCACATCGCGTGACGGTCCGGTGATCGGCGTGCCGTCAAGCTTGAGTGATCCGCCAGTGTGGTCATCCAGCCCCGCGATCATCCGCAGCAAGGTCGACTTGCCGCAGCCGGATGGGCCTACGATGGTCACGAGTTCGCCATCACCGATATTCAGCGCAACACGATCCACCGCGAGCAGCGAAGCACCCGAGGCCGTGATGTATGTCTTGCTCACATCCTCCGCTGCAATTAGCGGACGCGCGGCTTGTGCGACTTGGCTCACGTGACGTTCCTGAAGTTCGGATTGCGAACAACTATTCGTATAATGAGCAGAATGCCTGGGCGACAGGAATTGTCAACGACGATTCTATGCGGCAGCGCAGCGAGACATTGCCGGGTTTTGACCCCAAAGTGCAGTTGACAGCGGACAGGGTTCGCCTTTACGTGATTTCGAATTAACGAACGTATATTCGGATAGCGTGCACACTCAAGGGGGCAGATGTGGTTGATGTGTTGACTATCCGCCATCGCCTATGACGAGCTTGCGGTTGCTGGCCGATGATCTGACGGGCGCGCTCGACACCGCCGCCGCTTTCGTCCCTTTGACCGGTCCGGTTGGCGGATTTTGGCGGCATCACGACCAGCTTCCCGCCAATGCCGCCATTGACGCAGCGACGCGTGAGCTGGACCGAGCCACCGCGATGTCGCGGCATCATGCATTGTCGGATGTGCTCGCTCAGGCGGATATCGCGTTCAAGAAAATCGACAGCCTGCTGCGCGGCCACACTTTCCCCGAGATCGCCGCGTGTTTTGCGACCGGGCATTGGGATCGCATCGTGCTCGCCCCCGCCTTCCCGTTTCAGGGGCGGGTGACACGGGATAGCTGCCAATATCGGCGCAGTGACGATGGTCGCTGGCAGAATGTCGGTGACATTCGGGCGGGATTGGCCGCAGAGGGTTTGGCTTCCGGTGTGAGCGTGTTCGACGCTGAGACAGATTCCAATTTGCAATCCATCGTCCGCCGCAATCTGGCAGCAGGTGGGCGGATCTTGTGGTGCGGCAGTGCCGGGCTCGCTCAGGCTTTGGTGGCGGTGCTTGCACCTTCCGGATTGGCCACGCCGGACAGAGTTCGAGCGCCTGTGCTGGGGCTGTTCGGGTCGGACCAAGATGTGACGGCCCGCCAACTTGCCAATTGTGCTCCTTACACCTTGCACCTCTCGCGTCACTACGAGCGGAGCGAAGCAACCCAGGAATCGGATGGCGGCTTTCCTGGGTTGCTTCGCTCCGCTCGCAATGATGAAGAAAACATCACGAAATATATGGCGCAATTCGACGTCGCGATGATCGGTTTCGATCTGCCCCCCGATACCCCACGCGCCGCCGCCGCCGGGATGATCCGCGATCGCATCGCAACCCTTCTTCCCGCCCTCCCCAAACCCGGCACGCTCGTCGTCGCTGGCGGAGAGACGCTGCGCACGGTCTGCGATCTTCTCGGCACCACTCATCTTGAAGTGACAGGTGCCGAATTGCCCGGCGTGCC
>CAITEF010000657.1 GCA_903891315.1 uncultured Rhodospirillales bacterium
GTACTCCGCGCGCAATGACGGATCTGATACCAGCCAACGAGCCGTAGGATGGATGAGCGCAGCGTTACCCATCGCTTCGCCGTCGGCCGCAACGATGGGTAACGCTGCGCTCACCCATCCTACGGGCCCGCATCGCCTCCCGGCACGCGGGCAACAAAAAAGCGGCCCGAAGGCCGCTTTTGCATTTGGTCAGACTGAATTTTCAGTTCGTGGCGCCTGTGACGGCACCGCCCGGGCCACCACGGCGACGGCGAGCAGCAGCGAGGCCAGCAACGCCGAGGCCGAGGATCGACATCGAGATCGGCTCTGGGACGGTAGCCGGCGCAGTCACGTTGAAGAATGCGCTGTAGTTCGTCGAATTTTCCAGACCAGCGCTGAAGCCCACGTTCAGTGTCCCAGATTCGGTCTGATAACCCGTCTCGGAGAAATCACCGTTAAACGTCAATCCAGAACCAGCTACGCCGTTCTGAAACCCAGACACATAGCCCGTTTCAGTAAACGTAAGCGCCCCAATCGTAACAGTAAAGCCGGACGTGGTAGAGGTCACAGTCGACACGCTCCAAGTCAAGGCATTTCCAATCGACAGACCAAGATCGTTGGTAATCAGCTGATTTACCACCTGGTTGCTACCAAGAGTGATCGTAAGCGGGGTACCATTGTCGCCCGATACGCCGGATGCGGCGTTTGCACTGAACGTCTGGTTAAACGTCGGAAGTGCGTTTGCCTGACTCACTGCACCAGCAGCGATCAGGGCGGTGGCGCAAAGAAGCTTGGAAATGCGAGTCATCGGCTTACTCCATCAGGAATTGGTCGTTAACCAAGCTTATAACGGCATAAAACGCCTTTGTGAAGAGCTTGTTAGGTTTCACGACATTTTTCTGCATTCCGCCGCATCAAAAAATCTTTCGTGAAAACAATGCCTTAATCAGCGGCCCGTTGCGCATCGATTTTCGGTCACGCATTTTCTTCGCGTTGCAACACATCCCGCAGCACCCGGAACGCCGCGAGCCCTGCTGGGAATCCGGCATAGATGCACACCTGCAACACAATCTCGCGCAATTCCACCGCACTCAGCCCGTTCCGGCGCGCGCCGCGGAGGTGCAGCTTCAACTCCTCCTCCCGCCCCAACGCTGCCAGCATCGCCACCGTCGCCACGGAACGTTCCCGCCTGCCGAGTTCTTCCCGAGTCCAAACCATGCCCCAAGCGCCCTCGGTGACGAGTTTCTGCAAGGGAATCGACAATTCATCGGCGTTCTCCAACGCCTGGGCCACATAATCCTCACCCACCACCGCGCGGCGGACAGCGAGACCGGCGTTGAAGCCTTCGGATTCTTGGGTGGGGTCGATTCCCTTTGGCATCGGGCGGTTCCTGTGTTGGTGTTCGTGTGGTTATGGATCAGCACGCCGGTTGAGACAAAATCACCGTCATTGCGAGGAGGGCGCAGCCCGACGTGGCAATCCAGGAAGTCGGAAAGCCGGGCCTGAGATTCCTGGATTGCCACGACGCTTCGCGTCTCGCAATGACGCTCAATTTCCCCTTGAGGCGCCATCTACAGCCCCCTACTCCGCCACCGCCACCCGAATCGTGGGCGCCGCCACCACGCGCGGCACCCGCACCCACGCGGCATACAGCGCGGGCACAAAACACAGCGTCAGCAGCGTTGCCGACACCAGACCGCCCATGATCGCAATCGCCATCGGCCCCCAGAACACCGAGAACGCCAGCGGCACCAGCGCCAGAATCGCCGCCGCCGCCGTCAGCAAAATCGGCCGCGAGCGGCGCACCGTCGCCTCGACAATCGAATCGATCTGGCTGTGCCCCTCGGACAGATCCTGCTCGATCTGATCGACCAAAATCACCGAATTGCGCATGATGATCCCGGCCAACGCGATGAACCCCAGCATGGCGACGAACCCGAAGGGTGCTCCGGTCAGCAGCAAAGCAGCACTCACCCCGATCAACCCGAGCGGTGCGGTCAGCAGCACCATCGCCATCCGGCTGAACGATTGCAGTTGGATCATCAGCAGCGTGAGCATCGCAAACACCATCACCGGCATCTGCGCGTTCACGCTCGATTGCCCCTTGCCACTCTCATACACCGCCCCCGCCGTCTCCAGCCGGTAGCCTGCGGGCAGGCGGGCCTTGATCGGCTCCAACCGCGGCAGCACCTCAGCGGTGGCCACCGGGGCCTGAATGCCGGGCTTGGTGTCGCCGCGCAGCATCAGCGAGGGCGTGCGGTTGCGGCGATAGATTTGCGGCTGTTCGAGCCCGTAGGACAGCGTTGCAATCTGGCCGAGCGGCACCGTCCCGCCGGTTGCCACCGGCACCGGCACATCGACCAAAGCCGCGATGTCACCGCGCTCGGACTCGATGGCGCGGCCGATCACCGGGATCAAATCGGTGCGCTCGCGATAGGCGGTGATGATGGTGCCCTGCTGGATGGTGGCGAGCAATTGCGCGATATCGGCCGAGGCCACGCCGAGCAGGCGGGCCTTGTCCTGATCGACTTCGATGTTGATCCGCTTGCTGAGTTCGCCCCAATTGGCCGACACGTTGCGAATATCCGCCACCTGCCGCATCGCCGCCTGCACCTCGCCCCCGATCTGGCGCAGCACCATCGGATCGGGGCCGACGACACGGAACTGCACCGGGTAGCCGACCGGCGGCCCGAGTTCGAGGCGCGATGCCCGCAGTCGCACATCGGCGAACGGACCGCTCACCCCCTGGTCGATGGCGGCGTTCAGCCGGGCGAGCAGCCGTTCGCGATCCGCAATCGTGTGCATATTAACAACAAATTGGGCATAATTCGGCTGATCCAGTTCCGGCGAGAACGCCAGGAAGAATCGCGGTGTGCCGGTGCCAGTATAGGCCACGCGCGACGCGATCCCCG
This sequence comes from uncultured Rhodospirillales bacterium, assembly GCA_903891315.1. GTDB lineage: Bacteria > Pseudomonadota > Alphaproteobacteria > Acetobacterales > Acetobacteraceae > CAIQQQ01. The sequence continues at coordinate 2,892 of CAITEF010000657.1, forward strand.
GATCATCTTTCAGAATCGAGTCGATTCCGGCCACCGCCTCAGCGGTCGCGGCGAAGCTGGCGCCCTCCGGCAGGCGGACATCGATCAAAATCTCCAACCGATCGGAGTTCGGAAAGAACTGGCTCGGCACGCGGGTGAAGCCAAGCCCCGCGATCACAAAGGCGATCAGCGTGCTGCCGATCACCAGGAAGCGGCGGTTGACGCACCACAGCACCACGGCGCGGAAGCGGCGATAGAATGGCGAGTGATAGATCCCCGCTCCCTGGTCACCCTCCACCAGATGATGCTTCGGCTCCGGCAACAAGGCCGCCCCCAAATAGGGCACGAAGAAGACCGCGACGAACCAACTCAGCACCAGGGCCAAGCCCACCACGCGGAAAATGTCGCGGGTGTATTCGCCGGTGCTCGATTGCGCGAGACCGATGGGCAGATAGCCCGCCGCCGTGACCAGCGTTCCGGTCAGCATCGGGAACGCGGTGGAGGTATAGGCGAAGCTGCCGGCGCGGAAGCGGTCCCAGCCCTGTTCGAGCTTCACCGTCATCGTCTCCACCGCGATGATCGCGTCATCGACCAGCAGGCCGAGCGAGATCACCATCGCGCCCAGCGAGATACGCTGCAGGTCGATGCCAAGGATTTTCATCCCGATAAACACGCCCGCCAGCACCAGCGGCACCGAGATCGCCACGACGATACCGGTGCGCCAGCCGAGCGAGATGAAACTCACCAGCAGCACGATGACGAGCGCCTCGATGAAGCTTTCCTGGAAATCATCGATATCGGCGGAGACCACAGCGGATTGGTCGTTGATCCGCACAAGCTGCACACCAACCGGCAGGTTCGGCGAAAGTTCAGTCACCTTCGCCGCCAAGCCGCGCCCCAGGTCTAGAATATTGCCGCCATCGGCCATCGAAATGCCGATCCCCAGCGCCGGATGGCCGTTCACCCGCATTGTCGAAACCGGAGGGTCGATTGTGGTGCGGCGGATCGTGGCGAAATCACCGAGCCGCAAAATCCGGCCATGCGCCGGGATAGGGAGCGCGTTGAGCGCTCTCACCCCGTCGACATCCGGCTTGGTGCGCACCCGAATCCGGTCATGCGCGGCATCCACAAAGCCAGAATCGGCAATCGCGTTCTCCTTGGCGATGATGCCGTAGACATCGCTCAGCACGAGACCCAGTTCGGCGAGCTTGCGGGTGGAGACTTCAATGACCACCCGCTCGTCTTGTGTGCCATAGAGATTGATCTTCCCCACGCCGGGCACGCTGAGCAGGCTCTCGCGCACATCTTCGGCGACGTGTTTCAACTCGGGCAGCGCAAAACCGTCGGCGGTGAGCGCATACACGATAGAGAAAGTGTCGCCGAACTCGTCGTTGAAATACGGCCCTTGGATGCCGGGCGGCAGTTGTGGCGTGATGTCGCTGATCTTCTTGCGCACCTGATACCACAGCGGCTGCACATCGGCGGGTTTGGTGTCGTCACGCAGCGAGATGGTGACGACTGCGTGGCCGGGCTGGGTCTGGCTGTCGATGTTTTCCAGATGCGGCAATTCTTCGAGCTTGCGCTCGATGGGATCCACCACTTGGCGGGCCATCTCCTCCGACGCCGCACCGGGCCAATCGACGACGACGACCATCTGCTTGATGGTAAACGGCGGATCCTCGGCGCGGCCGAGCCCGGTGTAGGAGATCGCCCCTGCGACGGCGATCACCAGCATGGTGAACAGCGTCAGCGATTTGTGCTTCAGCGCCCAGGCGGAGAGGTTGAACCCGCTCATCGGTTCGCCCCTGCCCAGGCGGTCAGGCTCATCTCCGGCGTGATGGCACCCGCGCCTGCGGTGATCACGCTCTCACCTTCATTGAGGCCACCGGCGACGAAAACGTGACCGTCACGGTCAAAGAAGGCGATCTTCACCGCGCGCTTGGCGGCGTGGTGGCTGGTGGGGTCGAGCACCCAAACCGACGGGCTGCCGCCGTCATCGGTGATCGCCCCGGCGGGCAGGGCGGCGACATGCGCGCCGCTGCGGCTGACATTGACGGTGGCCGTCATCCCAAGCGCCAATCGATCACGTGGCGCGTCGGGGATGGAGAGTTTGACGGCGAAGGTCCGGCTCGCCGGATCGGCCAGCCCGCCAAGTTCGCGCATGGTGGCGTGCAGTGTCAGATCGGGCAGCGCCCAGAGATGGACAATGATGTCTTGCGCTGCGCGGATATCGGGCAGCCGGTTCTCCGGCACATCGGCGACAATCTCGATCTCCTCGCTGTGCGCCAATGTCACCACACTCTGCCCGGCGGCGACGACCTGACCGACCTGGGCAGGAACGGCCGCCACAATCCCGTCCGCATCAGCGGTGAGCACGCCGTAGCTGCGTTGATCGCGCGCAAGGTCGAGTTGGCGCTGCGCCTGGATCACCTGCTCCTGCGCCACCCGCGAGGCGGCAAGGCGGCGATCGTACTCGGCGGGCAGATAGGCGGGGGAATTCGCCCCCAGCCCCTGATAGCGCCGCAAATCCGCCTCCGCCTGTGCGGCGTTCGCTTGCGCCAGACGCAAACCAGCCTCGGCGGAGGCCTCGCTGAGTTTCAGATCAACCGGATCAATCTCCGCCAGCACGTCACCCGCCTTCACGTGGCGACCGATATCCACCGGGCGGCGAATGATCTTGCCGCCGACGCGAAAGCCGAGATCCGCCTGAATCCGCGCCTGCACGGTGCCCGACAGCACCAACGGCGTCTGCGCGTCGACAAACGCCACACTCATCACCCGCACCGGACGCGGCGGCGACACCATCTGTGGCGGCGCATCGGCGGCGCACAGGGCGATGACGATGGCGGGCAGGATGGCGAGACGAGCGCGATTCATCAGCATACTCCAAGATGCCAGTCAGATATATGAACGTAGTTTAGTTTACAACGTCCAGTGACGCATTTTTATCCGAATCCGCGCACAACCATGTCCAGCATCTGCTCGATCAGTCGGTTTGGTGCGGTTTTCAAGTGTTCGGCCTGATCGATCACAATCACCGTGAGCCCGTGCAACGCTGCCCAGATCGTCTCGGCGATGGCGGTTGAGTCGCCAGGGCGGAACTGCCCGGCTTGCATCATCGCCTCGACGCCCGATTGCAGTACGGCAAAAGAATAGTCAGCTTCCGGAATGTCGTCGCAGGGCAGTTTCCCGTCCCGGTTGTCCGGGCGCGAGAGGAAGGTGAGCCGGTAGGAATCCGGCCGTGCCAACCCGAACTCGACATAGGCGCGCAGGCCCGCGCGGAATGCGCCCTCCACGCTGGTCTGGTTGGCCTGGCTGGCCTGCAGCACGCCGAGCAACTCGAAAAACCATGCCTGCGCAATGGCTTCGAGAATGGCCTCCTTGTCGGGGAAATAAACATAGAGCGCGGTGGGCGAGACACCGACCTCAGAGGCAATCCGCCGCATGGTGGCACCGGCGACCCCTTCCTGCAGGAAGATCCGGGTGGCAGCCGCCAAAATCTCAGCCTTGCGCTCGCTGCCATGGCCGCGCGGCTTGCGTTGACGGGGGATGGTTTGGATGAATTCGCTCATGACTGAACGCTGTTAGCTCAAATGAGGCCAGCACGGAAGCAGTTAGCGCACGGTCCGACCGATCGGA
>CAITEF010000658.1 GCA_903891315.1 uncultured Rhodospirillales bacterium
AGCGCAACAATTTGATGGCTGTCGTGCTGGTCGGCACGATCTGCGGCATGGTGGGTCTCTCCTTTGCCGCCGTGCCGCTGTATCGCGCCTTCTGCCAGGCGACCGGTTATGCCGGCACGCCGGATATCAGCGGCCGCGCGGCCCCCAAGCTTGCGGCCAATGGCACCGTTCGTCAGATCACCGTTGAGTTCGACGCCAACACCAATCCCGGCCTGCCTTGGAAATTCGCCCCCGATCAGGCCTCGGTGACCTTGCCGGTGGGCCAGGATCAGGTGGCGTTCTACCATGCCAGCAATGAGAGCGGCGTGCCGGTGACCGGGGTCGCGCTCTACAACGTCACGCCTGAGAAGGTCGGCAAGTATTTCCACAAGACCGCGTGTTTTTGCTTCGACGAGCAGACGCTCAAGCCCGGTCAGGCGATGGAATTTCCGCTGAGTTTCTGGGTTGATCCCGCGATCGCCGACGATCCGAACACGGCGGACGTCAAGACGATCACGCTGAGCTACACTTTCTTCCGCGCCGCAGACGATGCCGCTCGCAATGCAGCACTCGCCTCAGCCGGTCCGCATGTTGGGCCGTTGGTTCGATGAGCCCGCGTCCTTCCTTCCCTAGCCGCCCTTCGGGGCATGCCTGCCAAGATCTGACCACGAGGATCCCATGAGCAACGATATGCACGGCGCCGCGCTGTATTCCAATTCGGGAATCAAGCAGCCTTATCATCTGGTTAACCCGTCGATCTGGCCGCTGGTCGGAGCCTTCGGCGGTGGTGCCACGGTGCTTGGCATCGTGCAGGCCGCCCATTTCGGGAAATATATCTTCCTGTATCTCGGCCTCGCCACCGTGCTTGCCACCATGTTCTTCTGGTGGCGCGATGTGCTGAAGGAGAGCTCGACGCCGGGCATGCACTCCGCCATCGTCCGCCTCGGCCTGCGCTATGGCATGACGCTGTTCATCACCTCGGAAGTGATGTTCTTCGTCGCCTTCTTCTGGGGCAATTTCCACTTCGCGCTGTTCCCTGAGCACGTGCTGGGCGCGGCCAACCCGGCTTGGCCGCCGGAGGGTGTGCGCACCTTCGACCCGTTCGGCCTGCCGCTGCTGAACACGATGATCCTGCTGCTGTCGGGCTGCACCGTCACCTGGGCGCACCATTCGCTGCTGGAGAATGACCGCAAGGGTCTGGTCTGGGGCCTGATCTGCACCGTCGCACTCGGCCTGACCTTCACCACCTGTCAGGCGATCGAATATTCCGAAGCCCCGTTCAAGTTCGATGGCGGCGGCGTGTATTCGTCGGTCTTCTTCCTCGCCACCGGCTTTCACGGCTTCCACGTGATCGTCGGCACGCTGTTCCTGGCCGTCTGCCTGTTCCGCGCCATCAAGGGCGGCTTTACCCCGAAGCAGCATTTCGGCTTCGAGGCGGCGGCTTGGTATTGGCATTTCGTGGACGTGGTGTGGCTGTTCCTCTTCATCGCCATCTACATGGCGGGTCGCGGTTCGGCTGTCGGTGGCTGATCCCATCCCACTGACACCGCCGTCATTGCTGCATGTTGCCCTGGCCGCGCGCTGCCCGCGCTGTGGCCAGGGCAAATTGTTTGTGGGCCTGCTCACCGTGCGTGACCGTTGCGAGGTCTGCGGTCTCGACCTCACACGACGGCAGACCGGTGACGGGCCGGTGGTGCTGGTGATGTTGCTGCTCGGCACAATTCTGGTGGGGGCGGCGTTCTGGGTTGAATTCCACCTCGAACCCCCACTTTGGGTGCATGCGGTGCTCTGGCCGGTGGTCGGCCTTCCGCTCGCCTTGTTGCTGATGCGTCCGCTCAAGGCGTGGTTTGTCGCCCTGCAGTATCGTCACGAAACCCCGGAATCCTGATCATGCCGCCTCGTCTGAGACTGCCCGCCATCTCCACCGCGGTGATGCTGGTGATCCTGATCGCGCTGGGGAGCTGGCAATTGCAGCGGCGGGAGTGGAAGGCGGGCATTTTGGCGCAGATCGACGCCGCCGAACGCCTCCCCGCCATTCCGATGCCGGAGACACCGACGGCGTTCCAGAAGGTGCGGCTGGAGGGAACTCTGCGCACCGATCTGCAAGCCTCCTATGCCTTTGAGCTACGCGACGGCAGGCCGGGCACGCATCTGATCGTCCCGCTGGAACGGACAGGCCAGAAGGCGATTCTGGTCGATCTCGGCTTTCTGCCCGATGCCGCACCGCACCCGTATCCGGTGGAAAACCACGCCGTCGAGGGCTTCATCCGCCCAGCCGAGCAGGCGGGCAGTTTTGCGGGCAAGGACGATCCGGCCCATCGGCATTTTTACACGCTCGATCCTGCGGTGATCGGGGCTGCACTGGGAGAGACCAATGTCGCCCCCTACACGCTCATCGCGCTGGCCCCAGCTGTGGCAGGGCAAATGCCGGACCCGGCCCATGCCTTCCCGCGTCCGCCGAATGATCACCTCAATTACGCGCTGACTTGGTTCGGATTTGCGGTGACACTCTCCATCGTCTTCCTCCTCTACGCCCGGAAAGCACTGCGCGCATGACCGCCTATGACCGCCTGACCGCCCGCGCCGCCCGCCTCGCGACCCTCAATGAGGCGCAGTCGGTGTTGAGTTGGGATGCAAGTGCGATGATGCCCAAAGGTGGGGCGGCGGCGCGCGGTGATCAATTCGCCGTCCTCGCCAGCCTCGCGCATGGCCTGGCCACCGCCCCGGAGCTTGCCGACGACCTCGCCGAGGCGGAGGCCAATCCGCCCGCCGATCCATGGCAGGCCGAAAATCTCCGCCTGCTGCGCGCCGCCCACACCCGCGCCACGGCGTTGCCGAACGATCTGGTCGAGGCGCTGGCGCGGGTCGGCAATGACTGCGAGCAGATCTGGCGCGGTGCGCGCGCCGCCTCGGATTTCGCCGCCGTGCAGCCGAAACTCACCGAGTTGTTCGGCCTCGTCCGCGAAAAGGCGCAGGCCTATGGCGAAGCGCTCGGCATGTCGCCCTATGACGCGATGATGGACACCTATCAGCGCGGCATCACCGCCGCTGACGCGACCGCCATCTTCGCCGAATACGAGGCGTTCCTGCGCGACGCCCTGCCGCGCGTCGAGGAACTGCAGAACAGCCGCCCGGCACCGATCCAGCCGCAGGGACCGTTCCCGGAGGATGTCCAGGAAGCGCTCTGTCGTCGGCTGTCACTGCGCACCGGGTTGGAAGCCGAGCATTCCCGCCTCGACCGTTCCACCCACCCGTTCTGCGGCGGCACGCCCACCGATGTGCGGATCACCACGCGCTATTCGACCGACGATTTCGGCCGCGCCTTGATGGGCGTGCTGCACGAGACTGGCCACGCCCTCTACGAACGCGGCCTGCCCGAAGCCTTTGCTCGCCAGCCGGTCGGCGAGGCGGCGGGGATGGCGGCGCATGAGAGCCAGTCGCTGATCATCGAGATGCAGGCGGCGCGGTCGGATGCCTTCCTGCGCTTCCTTGGTCCGGAACTGCACAAGACCTTCGGTGGCGACGCCGCCCCCTATGCGCCGGAGAACCTCGCTTGCATCACCCGCCGCGTCTCACGCGGGTTTATCCGGGTGGATGCGGATGAGATGACCTACCCCGCGCATGTCATTCTGCGCTTTCGCTTCGAGCAGGCGTTGATGACCGGCGATCTTGCCGTCGCTGATCTGCCGGGGGCTTGGGCGGAGGGGATGCAGAATCTGCTCGGCATCACGCCGCCGGACGATGCGCAGGGCGTGTTGCAGGACATTCACTGGTATGCCGGGATCATGGGCTATTTCCCGAGCTACTCGCTGGGGGCCATGGCGGCGGCGCAACTGATGGCAGCGGCGCGGCGTGACGTGCCGGGGTTGGATGACGGGCTGTCACAGGGCGATTTCGCGCCGTTGCTGGGATGGCTGCGCACGAAGTTCCACAGCCAGGGCAGCCGATACGGGTTCAACGACCTTTTGCGCCATGCGACGGGCAAGAAGCTCGACCCGGCGGATTTCCGGGCGCATTTGATGGCGCGGTATTTGTAAGAACGGATGGCGGGTCGCGCCCCGTTGATCCGTCGGACGCGGGCTACGAGGGCTGCGCAAGCCCCCATTGATCAATCCCGCACAAAGCCGCATCACTGATGATCACACCCGTGCCACATAGGCTTTTTCCGATGCGCTACATTTCCACCCGCGGCCAGGCGCCGATTCGCGATTTTGCAGGCGTGCTGCTGGCCGGCCTCGCCGAGGATGGCGGGCTTTACGTGCCCGAGACCTGGCCCGCCTTCACCGCCGACGAATTGCGCGCGATGCGCGGCATGGCCTATCCCGATCTCGCCGCACGGGTGATGCAGCCCTTCATGGCGGGCTCGATCGATCAGGA
>CAITEF010000659.1 GCA_903891315.1 uncultured Rhodospirillales bacterium
ATGCTGTGGACCTGGACGCGTCAGGATTGCGGGCGCTGAGATCAGACGCAGTCTCAGGTTTTCATGAGAATGGCACAGGAGCTCGCAATCATGAGCCATCGTTTTCCCGACCAATTGCTGGCGCAGATCACAGCCCTGCACCAGGAGATCGCCACCGAGGCGAGCAATATCCATGCGGAGTGGAAGATTCCGCATGGGCATCCGGCGATCTCGTCGTTGGAAAATCTGGCCGCCTATCTGGCGTTGCGACGCCACGATCTCAGCGACCTGCAACCGGCGCTGGCCGCGCATGGCCTGTCCACGCTTGGTCGCAGCGAGGCGCATGTGCTCGCCTCGCTGCAGGCCCTGGAGGCTTCGCTCAGCCGCATCGCCGGGGTGGCTGGGCCGGATTATCCGCATCACGCCACGATCCAGAAGGGCCATCGCGCGCTGCAGACAGCGCAGAGCCGGTTCTTCGGTGCCGACGTGCTGGGGACCAGCACGCGCATCATGGTCACCCTGCCCAGTGAGGCGGCGACCGACCAGGTGCTGATCCATCGCCTCATCAAGGAGGGCATGACCTGCGCGCGGATCAACTGCTCGCATGACACCGCCGAGACCTGGCGCGCGATGGCCGATCTGGTGCGCGCGGAGGCCAAAGCGCAGGGCCGTGAGTGCCGGATCCTGATGGATATCGGTGGCCCGAAATGCCGCATCGAGACGGTGCATATCGCCGAGCACCAGCGCCTGCAGCGCGGCGACCGCTTCGTGATGGTGCGCACGCTCGCCCAGGCGCTGCCAACCGATGACGTGATCGCCACGATCAACTTCCCCGACATTCTCGACCAGTTGGAGCCGGGTGCCGAGGTGTGGATCAATGACGGCAAGATCGGCACGCGCGTGGTCACGGCCGGGGGCGGTCGGGTCGAGTTGGAGTTGCACTCCGCTCGCAGCAAGGGTGAGCGGCTGCGTCCCGAGAAAGGGGTGAATTTCCCCGACACCGAACTGCATCTCGACCCGCTGACCGAGAAGGATCTGGCCGACCTGGCGGCAGTGTCAGAAATCGCTGACGTGATTGGCTTCTCGTTCGTCCAGCGCCCCAACGACATTGTCCGGCTCTACGCCGAATTGCATCGCCGTCGCCCGGAACTGACGGCGTGGCCATTGATCCTGAAGATCGAGACGCCGCTGGCTGTGCGCAATCTCCCCAAACTGATCGTGGAAGGCGTGCTCCGCGGCCCGCTGGCGGTGATGATCGCGCGCGGCGATCTGGCGGTCGAACTCGGCTTCGCCCGGCTGTCAGAGATTCAGGAAGAGATCATGTGGTTGTGCGAGGCGGCGCAGGTGCCGGTGGTGTGGGCGACGCAGGTGCTGGAAACGCTGGTCAGCGAGGGCATGCCAACCCGTGCGGAGGCCACGGACGCGGCGATGTCGCAGCGAGCGGAATGCGTGATGCTCAACAAGGGACCGTTTTTGCCCGAGGCGGTCCGGTTCCTGGCCGATGTGCTGCACCGGATGGACCGGCATCAGAGCAAGAAAGTGGCGCGTCTGGGAGCGCTGCACAGCTGGTAACTGTCTGATCTTGAAATGATTCAAGGTAAAATCAGGTCCGGAATACTTCGCCATCCACCGCTCACTTCCTCACAACGCGACCATCAGCAAAAAATATGCAATTCGAGTCAGCATCGTCTTTATAGAACCACATCGGCCCACAAATAATTGTTGGGAACCAATCCTTTTCGAGAGCCAAATCAGGTATAATATAGGCGAATGATCGCCCAGATCTATACAATTTACTGTTGTTATAAATTCGGAAGCCAATCACTTTGCCATTTTGTATCCACACAGTCGATGACCCAGACTCTTCGGGCTTTATGTCAGCAACATTAATCGGATCAACCCCGTTGCGGATTGGCACAAAATTATCAAAGGCGGTCCGATCAAAATTGTAATACCAAGCCTGCATTGGAATTCTGGCATCTTTTGGAAAAACCACAGCGCGTGGAGATCCAAGAGAAGCCAGAGCTTGGA
>CAITEF010000660.1 GCA_903891315.1 uncultured Rhodospirillales bacterium
CCGACCGCGAAGCCCTGCTCGCCCCGTTCTCGCCCTGAGACACGCCGCTCACCCCGGCTTGCCGGAACGCAAGCCTGCTAGAGCACGGTCCGCCCGATCGGAATCGATCGGGCGTTGCACTAGCGCCAGCGCCCAGCCGACATGCAGAAAAATCCAACCACCCGTGTCGATCACGAAGAAGCTGCTGGTCGATTGCGCCGGCCACAGCATCACGCAGACAATCACCACGAGCATGCCCGCCTGCGCTCCGGCCTGTGATGCAGCCAGCCGCGACGCACGGGCGATCCAGAGCACCACCAGGCCTATGAACAGGATCAATCCCGGAAAACCCGCGATCGAGCCGATCTGCATATAGTAATTGTGTGGATGCAGATTGCAGGCTTCGGGGCCGAAAACCTCCACGGTGGGAATGCCATAGGCGGTCAAGCCGTGCTGATAGGCAGGGTCGGCGCAGAGATTGCGGAACCCGTCAAAGCCGACGCCGAGCCAGGGATGCATCTCCATCATCACCCCGGCACGGGTGAACAACTCGCCGTACGGGCTTGCGGCGAAATGCGACAATTGCTCGGACAATTGCACGATCAGCTTGGTGTAGGTCGGCGGTGAGATCACCGGCAATGAGATCAGCAACACCACGCCAAGCGCGAAAGCCGCCAAGGCCGGTTTGCGCAGCCGCTGGTCGAGCAGGGCCGCAAGCGCCATCCCGAACAACGCGAGCATGTTCGGCATGCGTTGGCCGATCAGGATCATCGTCACCATCAGGAAGATCAGCAACAACGTGCCCTGCAGCGCGCCCCGCGTGGTGTTGCGGCGCAGCAGCTCCAACACCCACGGCATCAGGCCGACGAAAAACACCATCAGGAAGACCGCCCCGGCGCGGGGCTTGTAGAACGGGCCGGTCAATGCGCCATCAGCCCAGCGGCCATCGCCCCAGATGTTCTGACCGGTGAAATATTGTTGCCAGACCTGGATGATCAGCCAGAACGCCAGAATGCGGAGGACCAGCGTCGTCCAGCGTTGCGCGGTCTCCTGCCGCAGCAGCCAGGCTTCAAGCGCTGCGGTGAACAGAAACAAGCGCAGCGAGGCCAGCCCCTGCAGCAGCGAGGCTTGCGGCCCGGTATGGGCGGAGCCCGCGACGATCAGCAGCCACAGCACGAACGCCAACGCGACCCAAGGCCGCCGCAGCCATGTCCAATTCCGCGTGCGCCCGGATTCGACGAGAAACAGCACGCAGATCAAGGTCAGGCTGATATCGGCCACCGCACGGGCATAGACCAGCCCCACCGGAAACAGCGCCAGCAGAACGAGGGAGATCTTCGTCGGCCAGGAGACCTCCGGCAGGCGGAAATAGGCGGCGATAGCGCGTTGCATGATGGAAAAGGCCTGCGTTTGAACGGCCGAGCAGAGCTGCCACCAAGCCGCGACGTCGTCAACCGGCCTCCGGGCCAGAGCTATTCCTCGCTGCCTCATCCTGTTAGACGGTCCGCATGAGCAGTCTGAACGCCAGCCCGAACAAGATGTTCCGCCGCCTGTGGCGTGAGCATGTCCGACATTACCGCTGGCTGCTGGTGCTGGTGCTGGTGCTGACCTCGGTGATGGCCGGTCTTCAGGCGTTGTATCCGCGCGTGGTGGGCCAGGCGATCGACATGTTCGCCGCCCATGATCCGCGCATTCTCTATCAGGTGCCGATCCTGGTGATCGTCATCACCACGGTGAAATCGGCCGCGCAATATTTCCAATCCGTCCTCGCCCAGAAGATCGTGCTGCTGGCCATTCGCGGCCTGCAGAACCGCATGTTCCGCCGCCTGATGGTTGCCGATCTCGCCACCGTCGAGCGTGATGCCCCGGCAATGCTGGCTGCCCATTTCACCACGGACGCGATGATGATCCGCGAAGCGCTGGTGCGCGCGGTGAATTCCGTCGGCGACGCGGTCAAGGTGGTCGGCCTGATCGGGGCGATGATCTACGCCGATTGGCAACTCTGCCTGATCGCGGCGGCGATGTATCCGATTGCCGGGCTGCCGATCCAGCGCATTGGCAAACGCATCCGCCGCGCCTCGGGCGGCATGCAGGATCGCGTGGGGGAAGCGGCCACGCTTCTCACCGAGACCTTCAGCCAATCCC
>CAITEF010000661.1 GCA_903891315.1 uncultured Rhodospirillales bacterium
CTGCATTCCGAAGTGCTGAAGGCGGTGCATGGCCTGCGCCTCATGGCCGCCTCGAACCATATTCCGCCACCGCTGGAAGACAGCCCAAAATGCCCACGCTGCTCTCTGGTTGGCATTTGCCTGCCTGACGAGGTTTCCTGGCTTCGTACCGGCCGGGTCGAGCCCCGACCCTTGGCGGTCGCCCGGACCGAGGCGCTGCCGATGGTGGTGCAGGAGCACCGCGCACGCATCGGCAAGGATGGCGACACGCTGGAAGTCACCGTCGAGGGCGCGAAAGTGGCTACCGCCCGTCTCGCCGAGGTGTCGCAACTCGTGATCTATGGCAATGCTAGCCTCACCACGCCGGCGCTACATGAACTGATGCGACGGGAAATCCCAGTGAGCTGGCACAGCCACGGCGGCTGGTTCCTGGGGCACACGACGGGGCTCGGCCATCGAAACGTGGAAGTCCGCGCCCACCAGTGGCGGCAAAGCTTCGATGATAGGTTTTGCCTGCGTTTGGCACGCGGTCTGGTGGCAGCGAAGATCCGCAACGGGCGCACCCTGCTGCGTCGCAACTGGCGCGGTGCAGAGCCTCCCGACGCCTTGCTGGCAGCCCTGGACCGCGATCGACAAGACGCCGAGGTGGCACGTGATCAGGCCACTTTGCTCGGGATCGAAGGCATGGCGGCTCGGCGCTACTTCGAGGGATTTGCGGCATGCATCGCGCCGGGGATGTTGGGCGAGGGACGCTTCGACTGGCCAGGACGCAACCGCCGCCCGCCAACTGATCCTATCAACGCATTGCTTTCCTTCGTCTACGCAATGCTGACGCGTGCCTGGACAATCCAACTCTCTGCGGTTGGTCTCGACGCCTATCGCGGCTTCTATCATCAGCCGCGCTATGGGCGGCCTGCGCTGGCGCTAGATATGATGGAGCCGTTCCGCCCGCTGGTGGCGGACAGCGCTGTGCTGCTGGCGATAAACAACGGGGAAGTGGGTGCAGGCGATATCCTATCCCGGGCGGGAGCGATTGCGCTGACGGCTTCAGGGAGGCGCGCGATTATCGCTACCTTCGAGCGCAGGCTCGACCAGGAGATAACCCATCCGATCTTTGGCTATCGGGTGGCCTATCGCCGGCTGTTTGAGGTGCAGGCGCGATTGTTGGGGCGCTTCTTGGCTGGCGAGATTGCCGACATGCCCCACATCACGCCACGATAGGAAGGGCATGCGCGACGGAGATCACCTCTGGATCGTGACTTACGACGTGTCGGATCCGAAGCGCTTGCGGCGGGTGTTTCGTGTCATGAAGGGACGCGGAGAATGGCTACAGCTTTCGGTCTTTCAGTGCCGGCTGTCGCGCCGCGGGATGGTGGAACTGCGCGCGGCTTTGTCTGAGATCGTTAACAATAACCAGGATCATGTGCTGTTCTTAGACCTGGGTCCCGCCGACGACGTGAAGCCGCGAGTATCGAGCCTCGGGAAGAGCTTCGAGGCGGTGGAACGTCGGACGCTGATTGTGTGATCATGATGTCGACCTTCGAGCGCTTGCTGCCGGGGCTACGCGAGCGCTGGGGTGACGACGAAATCGCCGGCAGTGCTCGCGGTGCTCTTTCAATCAGTAAATCAGACGGTTACGTTGATCACCGCATCGAGCGGCCGGCTTTCTGTCTTGTAAACGGCGGGTGGCGGAGCGAGTGCTCGCATGCGTGCTTGCAAAACCTTGACGTTGCAGGCGAATTTGTCGGCGCAGTTCTCCCCGGCAGCAATGCCGGGGCCTCATTGAAGCCCGGCGCTCGGCATCAACGACAGCCTGGTGGTGGAGTTCTCCCCGGCAGCAATGCCGGGGCCTCATTGAAGCCCGGCAAGCCCAGCGCGTTCAGCACCTGGCCGCGGGTTCTCCCCGGCAGCAATGCCGGGGCCTCATTGAAGCAACAAGAAGGCGACCCGCGGCGTCGGCGGCGGTGAGTTCTCCCCGGCAGCAATGCCGGGGCCTCATTGAAGCAGTGGCGTCACTGTCACCATTGGCGCTGCCGGCACGTTCTCCCCGGCAGCAATGCCGGGGCCTCATTGAAGCGGTATATTTCCGCACCCGCTCA
>CAITEF010000662.1 GCA_903891315.1 uncultured Rhodospirillales bacterium
AAGGTGCGGGCAGGGGGAGCACTCCTCGGCGCAAATTTCCGAAATCGGCGCAAAACCACACACGCACACCCGTATTGGCTGCCGCCGTCGCGAAAACCGGGGTGCCCCCCCTCGATCTTTTTTCTAGGCCGGAATTCCACAGCAGCCGCCCCCTCGCCGATCACAACATGAGGGAGGCGTCATATGGCGCGGCGTGACGAAACGGATCGCCAGACCGAGCGGACCGGGCCAGATCGATGCTCGGCTTGGTCGCAGAGGGCAGCTTAGACCTGCATGGCTGGCCGCCACCCCGCACCCTGGCCGCACCTCTCAACGCCAATCGTCTCAATAGAGCCTGCCCTAGTGATACGTCTCACGCATCGTGAAAAACTGTCTCATACAAATTGTCTGTTGACTTTAGAGACGCATCAAATGCTAACGTCTTAGATGTCATTGATACACATGAGGCACACCATGGCACGCAAGACCGCTCCCGCCGCTTTAACCACGCCAGCAGCCAGGACAGGCAGCATCGTCGGCTATGCTCGCACATCCACCATCGAGCAGGAGGCCGGGCTTGCAGCACAGGAGCGTGATCTCCGGGCAGTCGGCTGCACACGCATATTCGCCGAGCAGATATCGAGCGTGGTCACGCAGCGTCCCCAACTGATTGCCGCGCTCGACTATCTCCGGGAGGGTGATGTTCTGGTTGTCGCCAAGCCGGACCGCTTGGCACGCAGCACCGCCGATCTCCTCGGCATTGTCGAAACCCTGAACACGCGAGGCATCGGCCTGCGCATCCTTTCCATGGGTGGCGGCGAGGTGGACACGCGCAGCCCTACCGGCAAACTGATGGTTACGATGCTCGGAGCAATCGCAGCGTTCGAGCGCGAGCTGATGCTTGAACGGCAGCGGGAAGGCATCCGCCGAGCTGCTGAGGAAGGCAAATACAAAGGCCGGGCTCCAACGGCCCAGCGCAAAGCCGATGAAATCGCCAAGCTACAGGCGGAGGGCATTGGCCCCACAGAAATCGCCCGTCGCCTGGGGATTGGCCGAGCCAGCGTCTATCGCGTGATCGGCAAGTAAGAGACTCGCCGCCCCAATCAGCCGAGCTGCATGACGCAAGGTCATGCGGCTCGTGCTGTTTCTGAACTACACCGCAACAGCCCAGCAGTCCGGCCCAGTGCTGTCAGGCGGAAAAGCAGATCACGTCTGACAAACTAAGGTTAATGTCAGGCGTTCCGTCATACAGACCGCGCATCTGGTCAGACGATTGCAGCCATCTCGCGAGCCTGCGCGCAATCATCGCGCCATCCCTCGCATTTCGATCACGTTCGATCCTGCGGAGTGAGCTGCCTTTTTTCGGGATAGCCCAGACGTCGCTCCGCTTGGGTCGGCCCCGGCGGTGGTCACATGCTTCGCCCAATCCTCTAGCGCCTGCCGTCGCTCCGTCAGATAGTCGTGACGCTGATAGACCGCCGCAACGCCCTGGATGACGCTGCCAGTGTGGTTCAGCACCCGGTCCGCCACTTCCCACCTTACGCCCAGCTCTGCCATTGCCGTCGCGCCCGATCGGCGGAAGTCATGGATGCGCCACGGGTTCAACGGCTCTGCCGGACGCCCGGTCTGAGCCGCGCGCTTGATCCGCTCTGTTAGGATCAACCGATCAAGCCGCTCCTTTGCCCTGCTGAAGCCAGAGAGGGGCGTATCGCCCGTTGTGGTGAAGACGAACTGCGACGGCTCAAGTGAGCTAGGCAAGGTGCGGCGCGGGATACTTTGCAGGATGGCCTGCACCGGAGCTGTCAGGTGCACAATGTGTGGACGGCGGTTCTTCGTGCGAGAGCCAGGAATGTCCCAGCGCGTGCAATCTTCGTTCAACTCACACCAACGCATGCCAGCAACTTCGGCCTCCCGCTGCAATGTCAGCAGCAGGACCTGGAAGAACTGCATCCAGGGCCAACCAAGATCAGCCGAGCAGCGCCAGACCTCTCCCACCTCACGCTCTGACAACGCGCGCTCGCGTGCCACAGACCGACCTTCGATGTGAACGGATACAGCCGGATTTGACGGCACCAGGTCATTCTTCAGCCCCCAAGCGAACATTGCATGGGCATAGGCGCGGACCCGTCGCTGGATAGTGAAGCCCGGCACGTTGCTTTCTGGGGATGGCCCTCGCGCGACGCCGCCGGAGGCACGGCCATTTTGCTCCGCAATCTTGGCCAGTTCCCTTCGCAGCATCGGTGCGTCCACCTTCACCGCCGGAACATCGAGGATGCTCGCCAACGTGCGCCGAAGCGCTCTCGGGGCCTCGCGCTGGTAATTTGCGCTCTTGTGAACCAAGCACTCTTGCTGCCAGCTCGCGATAAGCCTCTCAAACGTGAATTTATCCTGCTGCGCCAGCGCCGCTACATCAGCGCGCTTGCGCCTCTCCTCATCAATCTCCGCCTTCCTGCGCCCGACTGGATCACCTCCGGCGGCCACCTCCCCGCGTGCTACTTCCGCCAACTTGCGTGCTTGCGCTGGCGTCAAATCGCCATAGCGCCCGATCCGCAAGCGCTGCACCAATCCGCCGCGCCGGTATTGGAACATGAAAACCTTCGCGCCGTTCGCAGTGACCCGCACACCGAAGCCAGGCAGTGCATCATCAAAAACGACCATATCCTTGCGGTCCGGCGGACAGACAAGCGCATCGATATCAGATTTTCCAAGCTTCATTTCGCCACCACCAATACCAACAGCCTGCGGACTCACACCTTCAGCGGACTCGCCGAGGACTCTTTCAGAGTCGCAGTCTTGGTGCGTGGTGATGTTTCTTGAAAGTTAAATCAAGACAAAGCCTCACTATAAAATACGCTTTGCGTCTTCTGATGTGTTCTAATGCAATATAGTGTGAATACTAAGGCTCCTCTTAATCAGCGGGTCGAAGGTTCGAGCCCTTCAGCGCCCACCATTTTATTCGGCCCCGCTCACGGCGAAAACGCGCCGTGGCTTCCCTACCGATTTCCCTGTGGTAGGCCGGCGAATCCGAGACTTTCCCAATGGCGGCTGCCCTCCCCGCAGTTCATTGATCTGTCCCCGGACTCCCGCCCAAAACTGCGGCTATGATCTCCCTGGCCGCTGGGCCGTCATGGAGGCCGACATTGCGCAAGGAATTTCACAACACCCATCGCACCGGATGGCTGCGCGCGGCTGTGCTCGGTGCCAATGACGGCTTGGTCTCCACCGCCAGCCTCGTGCTCGGCGTCGCGTCTGCGGAGGCGTCCAGAGGCAGCGTCCTGCTTGCCGGAATCGCAGGCCTCGTCGCTGGTGCGATGGCGATGGCGGCGGGCGAGTATGTCTCGGTCAGTTCCCAGGCCGATACCGAAAAGGCCGATCTGGAAATCGAGCTCAAAGGCTTCGAACTCGATGACGCCGCCGAGCATGCCGAGCTTGCCGAAATTTATGTGCAGCGCGGGCTGACGATCGAATTGGCGCGGCAGGTGGCCGATCAATTGATGGAATTCGATGCGCTCGGTGCCCATGCGCGCGACGAGCTGGGGATCAGCGAGGTTCTGAAGGCACGCCCGCTGCAGGCGGCGGGGGCGTCGGCGGCCAGCTTTGTTTTGGGGGCCGCGATGCCGCTGCTGGTCACGCTGGTGGCACCTGATCGATATCTGGGCGAGCTGATCGCCGCCGCATCCCTTGTATTTCTGGCACTCCTCGGTGCGGTGGCCGCCCACGCAGGTGGCGCCAGCCGAATTCGAGGAGCCGTGCGCGTTCTGGTTTGGGGGGCATTGGCGATGGCCGTGACAGCGGGTGTCGGGCACTGGATCGGCACGCCGGTCTAACGACGGCCGAAGGGCAACATTACCACATTTTATCCCCGCAACGAGCTGTCCTGCCTTACAGTTTCGTCCGAACGCCCAAGCATCAAATTTCTAAAGTTCAGGTCAACTGAAGCCAGGAGCCTCCAGGATGCGTCTCGCCCTCGCCCTCGCCGCGGCATTCACCATCAGCGCCGCCCAGGCCGCCGAGCCGATCAAGATCGGTATCACCACCGTGCTCAGCGGCCCGACTGCGGACCGTGGTCAGTCCGAGCAATATGGCGCGCAGCGCGCCATCGATGAGATCAATGCACAAGGCGGCGTGCTCGGGCGGCGGTTGGAGGCGTATTACGCCGACAATGCCTGCAAGCTCGATATCGGTATTGCTGGCACCAAGCGCCTGATCGAACAGGTGAAAGCACCGGTGCTGATCGGCGCGCTCTGCACGCCCGTCACCCGCGCCATTCTGCCAGTGGTGGCGGAGGCGAAGGTGCCGCTGATCATCGCAACCTCGGCGGGCCATGAATTCGTCGATCCGGCGGGTGTCGGTGGCAATGACTTCATGTTCAAGACGATCCCGTCAGACGTCGATATCGCGCGTGGGCAGGTCAAATATCTCGCTGCCCAGCATGTGAAATCCATCGCGATGATCACCGATGATGGCGGGTTCCAGAAAGCGAACGCCGAGGCGCTGGCCGACGCCGCCAAGGCCGCCGGGATCACCATCACCACACAGGAGAACCTGCCCGCCTCCGGCATCGATTTCGCAGCCCTGATCCAGAAGGTGCAGGAAGGCCATCCGGATGCGGTGATGCTCAATCTCGGCGGCTCTACAGCGGGATTCTTCAAGGCTTACGAGGCAGCCGGCGGCAAGTTCACCGTCTCGGGCCGGATCGATTTGGGCGGGGCCGCTGTCGCCGTCTCCCCCACCTTCCGTGACGTCGGGGGGCTTGCCAATGTGACCAGCATCGCGGTGTTTAGCACAGCGTTTGACAAGCCGAAGGTGCAGGATTTCATCAAATCCTATCGCGACCACACCGGGCTGACGCCGACGCAGCGTTCGTTTTTTGTCTATGAGGCGGTCTATCTCGCCGCCGACGCCATAAGCCGCGCGGGTGCCGACACGCCCGCCGCCATTCAGAAAGCGCTCAAGACCAGCAAGATGGAATCCCGGCTCGGCGGCACCTACGCGCCGGACGACCACAACCATTCGCACACGCCGCTGTTCATCCTGGGTCTGAAGGACGGCAAACCGGCGGTGATCGCCACCGAATAGCGATCCGCGCAGGGTCCAACCCCCGGAGCCAACGCTGCATCGGTCGTTCGATGCCGCGATACGACAGCGTCGACAGCCCGAGCAC
Source organism: uncultured Rhodospirillales bacterium (assembly GCA_903891315.1). GTDB lineage: Bacteria > Pseudomonadota > Alphaproteobacteria > Acetobacterales > Acetobacteraceae > CAIQQQ01. Next base: position 5,144 of record CAITEF010000662.1, read on the forward strand.
GATGGCGATGCACATCATCGCCTCGGTCGGGCTGGAGATGAAAAAGAAATCCACCGGGGCGATGCCGGTCCACCATCCCTCGACCACAGCGCGCAGCGGCAGCACCATCAGGTGCAGCAGATAGACCGAGAACGAGATCGCCCCGAGCCAGCGCGGCAAGGCCGCGCCGAACCAGCCGGAGAGCCGGGATTCCTGATAGGAACATCCAACGACCAACGCTCCTGCAAGGCCGACAAACAGCAGATCCAGCGCGGGAAACGCCGTGCAGATCGCCATCAATCCAAGCAGCAGCGCCTGCGTTGCATCCCGCCCGAGAAACCGCATCGCCTCTGCCCGAACGCGCAATCGCCAGAGATAGATGCCGAGCATGAATTCCACCGTGCAGCGGATCAGCGAGTCCGGCGCGTAATACCAATTGATCCCACCCGGCATCGGCTTGGCATAGGCGGTCTGGCCCTGCAGCAGCGCGTCGGTGATCAGTACGACGAGTGCGGCCGCCATCACCAGCATCGCGCGCGGCTTGGAGGCGTGGAGCAGGAGCATCACGAAGAGCGGAAACAGCAGGTTCACGCCCCATTCGATGCTTAGCGTCCAGCCGGTGCCGCTGATCGAGTCATCCGGCCACCACCATGCTTGCATCATCAGGAAGTTCAGCGCGATGGCCAGCGGCGTGCGCGTGCTGCAATTGTCACCGATGCCTGCTTCCATCAGCAGCAAACAGCCCAGTGTCACCAGGGCGTAGAGGGGCCATAGCCTGGCGAGACGATGTTGCAGAAATTGCGCATAGACGCTCGCGCTGAACGGTGCGGCGAAACGGGCTTCATAGGTCATCGCCAGCACGAATCCGCTGAGGATCATGAACAGATCGACGGCGACATACATGTGCGAGATCAGCGTGTGCAGCAGCGGCGACATCGGCAATTCGCCCATGTAATGCCCCACCATCACCCAACACGCCGCCAGACCGCGCAGGCCGGTGAGGGAGCGGATTTCCGAACGCATAATCTCTCCAAGATCACCGATCATTTGCCTTACAGGCAGCGGGTGGAGTGGACAAGCTCAGCAGTCTTCGCCCCAGGTGCTGTGCTTGCCGATCTTACGTAATAGGCACGCAGTGATCCCGGTGGCTAACGTCATCAGTCATGCCGATCAATTTTCACCCTTCCGCCGGGCAAATCTTGATTTGCGACTTCAGTTCCGGGTTTCAGCCACCGGAAATGGTGAAAGTGCGACCGCTCGTCGTGATTTCACCAAGGCGGCGAAGCGGCCAACTCGTCAAGGTCGTGCCGTTGAGCAGTTCACCGCCGACTCCGATTGAACCCTGGCACCACAAGATTTCCGCCAGCGTCTATCCTCCGGCACGGGCGGAGATGTGGGCCAAATGCGATATGGTGATCACCGTGTCGATCAATCGGCTTGACCGGGTCAAGCATCGGGATGCTTCTGGGAAGCGGCTCTATATGTCTCGCGCAGTGCCGCCACTCGAACTCGCCATCATCCAGCACGCGGTGAAAGCCACACTGGGATTGCCTTGAATGCCGAAACAAATGGAGCTAATATCTGCCTTTACCCGCTCCACGGCTTTGGCCGCGCCGGGCTTGCAAGACCCTACGGGGCCGGTTCTGGACAAACCGCCGTTTCAGGCCGACGGAGCTTCGTTCCTCAACACATCCAGCGGCACCCATTTCCCATCCCGCTCGAAATGCCAGAATGTCCAGCCATTGCAGGATGGTGCGTTCTGCACCTCGGCTCCAACCTTGTGGATCGAGCCCTGGATCGTGCCCGATTTGATCGAGCCATCAACGCCCACCACCGCCTGCACCCGCTTCATCCGATCCGTCAGCACCGTCCCCGGCGGCAACGCGCCTGATTCAACGAAGGTGCCGAAGGCGATGCGTGGCGCGTCGCGTTTGCTTGGTGTGCTCGACATCCCGGCCTCAGACACCGGCCGCACCCGCCGCACCCGGCCCAGCGCCGCCTCGACATAGGCGGGATGCCGCTCGATGCCGATATAATGCCGTGACAATTTGCGGGCGACGGCGGCGGAGGTGCCGCTGCCGAGGAACGGGTCGAGGATCACGTCGTCCTGGATCGTTGAGGCGAGCAGGATGCGGTAGAGCAACGCTTCGGGCTTCTGCGTCGGATGCAGTTTCAGCCCGTGCTCGTTCTTCAGCCGCTCCGCCCCGGTGCAGAGCGGGATCAGCCAGTCGGAGCGCATCTGCTGGTCGTCGTTGAGCGACTTCATCGCCTGGTAGTTGAAGCGATACCGGCTGCTCTGGCTCTTCGCCGCCCAGATCATCGTCTCATGCGCGTTGGTGAAACGCCTGCCACGGAAATTCGGCATCGGGTTGGATTTGCGCCAGATGACGTCGTTGAGGATCCAGAACCCCAAGTCCTGCAAAATCGCGCCGATGCGGAAAATGTTGTGATAGCTGCCGATCACCCAGATCGTGCCGTCCTTGCGGAGCAGACGGTGTGATTCTGAGAGCCACTCGCGGGTGAAGGCGTCATAGGCGGCGAAATCGGTGAACTTGTCCCAATCGTCATCCACGCCATCGACGAGTGAATCGTCGGGCCGGCGCAACTCGCCGCGGAGCTGCAGATTGTAGGGCGGATCGGCGAAAATGCAGTCGATCGACCCGCTCGGCAACATGCGCATCATGCGCACGCTGTCACCGAGCAGGATCTGATCGAGCGGCAATTCGTGGACGGATTCCACGGGCAGGGCAGTCTCCTGAGGCGACGAAACGGTGATGCACCATTTCAGGCCATGTTGATCGTGATCGCGTCAATCACTCCGTCCACGCGCGAGCACCGCCGCAACCGGGGCAAAATCACGTCGATGATGCGGTGTTGCGCCGAGTCGCCCCAACCCTTCGAGATGAACCGGCGTGCCATACCCAGCATTTTCTGCCCAACCATAGCCGGGATGGCGCGCATCGAGCCGGCGCATCAGCCGGTCGCGGACCACCTTGGCGATGATCGATGCAGCGGCGATGGACAATTCGCGGCCGTCCCCGCCCACCACACATTGCACATGGCATCCAAGATCGGGCGCGCGATTGCCATCCACCAATGCCGCCCCGGGCTGGACCCGGAGTCTCCGGAACGCCCGCTGCATCGCCAGCATCGACGCCCACAGAATGTTGAGCCTGCCGATATCGGCCACCGACGCCGCCCCGATGCCGATCACCGCCTCGCTGCCCAGCAGGGCGGCAAAGGCGGTGTCACGGGCGGCGGGGCGGAGTTTCTTCGAATCATTGAGCAGGCTGGCCAAGCCGGTCGGGAGATCCGGCGGCAGGATCACCGCCGCCGCCACCACCGGCCCCGCCAGCGGGCCTCGGCCAACCTCGTCAATTCCCGCGACGAGGCCGCCGAGGCTCAATTCCAGCGAGCGACCGGGCTTTACCCAATCTGGCGCAGCAACGGCGATGCGCTGCGGCGTTGCAGAAGGGCGTCGAGACCCAGCGCACGACCGGTGCGGTCGGTGACCATCAGCACCTGCAACAGGATGATGAAAACATAGGTCCACGGCCACTCGTCCTGAAAATGATACAGCCCGATCCAGAGATTGAGCGCGATGCCGATGCCAAGCAAAGCCACCACGCGTACGCCGAAGCCGAGCAGCAAAGAAGAGGCGAGCGCGAACTCGGCAAGGAAGACCAGCGGATCGACAATGTTGATATTCGGTACGAACAACGCCTTCAACACATCGCCGTATACCTTGAACGCCGCGTTGTCGGCGGTCAGCCCCAGCCAGTATTTGAACCCGTCAGTGGCCGGAAAGGGCAGCTTCCAGAGACAACCTTCCAGCCACATCCCGCCGAGAACGCCACGAACCAGCCACAGCGAGATATTGCGGGCGGTGCGCTGTGTCGGGTCCTCGTTCCAGTTTTTCCAGGCGATCACGAAGCTGCTGATCACCAGAGCCAGCGACAGCACCACAAAAATCCAGCGAAACGGGCCCAGGCCCGCATGGTCGCCGGTCTGGCCGAACAGAAAATCCAAAGCATCGGCGAATGGGTTGGTACGCATCAGGGTAAGCCTTTCAAGTTACGTGCGACCTGATGACTGGCTCTGGCCCGAAGCGTTACGCACCGGGTCAATCGATTGCCGCACCGCACGCATTCGCCGTCGCCACCAACAGCGCAATGGCGTCATGTGCGCCATCCGCCGCCCCCTTTTCGAAATCACCTTCGTTCTGCGCCATCTGGTTGGTGACATGGGCAAAGCACAGCACCGGGCGCATCCGAGCGGTGGCGAAGGCATAAAGCGCTGCTGCCTCCATCTCCACAGCGAGCACGCCTGCGGCCTCAGCCGCCGCAATTGCAGCCGCCGTTTCGCGATAGGGCGCGTCGGTCGTCCAGGTCGCGCCCTGGATCACCCGCAACGCACCTCCCGCCAATCCCGCCATCGCCAAGCGAACCAGTTCTGTATTGCCCTCGGCGAAGTCGGCGGGCGGCAGGTAATGATGGCTGGTGCCCTCGTCGCGCAACGCCCGGTCAATCGCAATGAAATACGGTGTCGGGCCCCCATCCGCGATCTGGCCGGAGGAGGTGATGCTGATCAGCAATTCGCAGCCCGAGGCGAATAATTGCTCAGCGACCAGCACCGCGAACGACGCCCCCACCGCGCACCCCACCACGCCGAAGCGGAAGTCACCCGCCTCGAAGCCGACCATCTCGGTATGATAACACGCCCACCCGCCGAATTTCCGGCCCTCTCCCGACCGCAGCAGATAGCGCACCAGATCGCCATCCGGATCGAGCACGCAGATCGCGGGCACGCCTTCGTTTGGCAGGTTGCGCTGCCTGCGCGCCTCGCGCAGCAGATTCTCCGGCCGGAACACCGAGGGGGCAGCGAAATCCTTGTGCCGCATCAATGGCGAGGATTCGCCGCCCACCACGATTTTCAAGCCTGGCTCGCCGCCAGCGCTTGATCGAGATCGGCGATGATATCGTCGATATGCTCGATGCCGATGCAAAGCCGCACATAGCCCGCGGTCACGCCCGAGGCCGCTTGCTCTGCCTCGGTAAGCTGGGAATGCGTCGTCGTTGCCGGGTGGATGGCGAGGCTGCGCGTGTCGCCGATATTGGCGACGTGGTAGAACATCTTCAGCGCGGAGATGAATTTCCGCCCGGCCTCCAGCCCGCCCTTCAGCTCCATGCCGATCATGCCGCCCATGCCCTTCGGCAGATATTTCGCCACGCGCTCGGCGTTCAGCCCGGTGGCGGTCGAGGGGTGGTTGACGCTGACCACGGCCGGATTGCCCGCGAGATAGTTCGCCACCGCCAGCGTGTTTTCCGAATGCGCGCGCATCCGCAACGCCAGAGTCTCGATTCCCTGCAAAATCTGGAACGAATTGAACGGGCTGATCGCGGCCCCCAGATCGCGCAGCAGCGTGACGCGCATCTTCAAGATATAGGCAATCGGCCCGAGCGGCTTCACCGCCTGGCTCCAGACTGCGCCGTGATAGGAGGGGTCGGGCGAGTTCAGCAGCGGCTGCCGCTCGGGGAACGCCTCCCAGTCGAAATTGCCACCATCGACAACCACGCCGCCGATCGAGGTGCCATGGCCGCCGAGATATTTCGTCGCCGAATGCATCACGATCGCCGCGCCGTGGTCGAGCGGGCGGACCAGCAACGGGGCTGCGGTGTTGTCCATGATCAGCGGAATCCCGAGCGGACGCCCGATGGCGGCCACCTCGGCAATCGGGAAGACGCGCAGCTTCGGGTTCGGCAGCGTCTCGGCGTAATAGGCGCGGGTGCGATCATCGGTGGCACGCGCAAAGGCCTGCGGATCGGTCGGGTCGACGAAGCGCACCTCGATGCCGAGATCCTTGAGCGTGTTGGCGAACAGGTTCCATGTGCCGCCGTAAAGATCGGTCGAGGAGACGATGTTGTCCCCGGCGCGTGCCAGATTCTTGATGCAATAGGCGGAAGCTGCCTGCCCGGAGGCAACGGCGAGACCGGCCACACCGCCTTCGAGGGCCGCCACGCGCTTTTCCAGCACGTCGGTCGTGGGGTTCATGATGCGGGTGTAGATATTGCCCAGCGCCCGCAGCCCGAACAGATCGGCGGCGTGCTCGGGGCTTTCGAACTGATAGGCCGTCGTCTGATAAATCGGCACCGCCACCGCCCCGGTCGCCGGGTCAGCGCGCCAACCGGCATGCAGGGCAAGGGTTTCGGGGTGTGGTGTGGACATGGTGTTTCCTTCGCGATGGTGTTGCATTTGGGCGCAGAACACACTGCCGCGCGTCCGGTTGCAAGCTGTCATCCGAGTCACAAATTTACTTCGACAGCGTGACGACGAACGAAAATTTTTCAATTTGACCATTCGATGCGTAGAATATTGCTGAAAATTTTGTCTCCTGCTAACGCTGCAATCGGTTGCTCAATGCGGGTTGGGGGAATGACGATGGGTACGATCTTACGCGCGCGGTGGACGCAGTTGGTGCTCGGCATCGTCTGCATGGTGATGATCGCCAATCTGCAATATGGCTGGACGTTGTTCGTTCTCCCCATCGATCAGGCCAATCACTGGGGCCGCGCGGCGATCCAGGTGGCGTTCACTGTTTTTGTCATCTGCGAGACCTGGCTGCTGCCGATTGAGGGCTACGTCATCGACCGGATCGGCCCGCGTGCCACGGTGGCGACCGGTGGCGTGCTGATCGGTGCGGCCTGGGTGCTGAACGGCTTCGCGACCAGCCTGACCATCCTCTACGTTGCCGCTGCCCTCGGTGGTGTCGGCGCGGGTTTCATTTACGGGGCGACGGTCGGCAACGCGCTCAAATGGTTCCCCGACCGGCGCGGTCTGGCCGCGGGGCTGACGGCGGCGGGCTTTGGTGCGGGCTCGGCGGTGACCGTGGTGCCGATTTCAAACATGATTGCCAGTGCCGGGTATCAGACCACCTTCATCACCTTCGGCCTGATCCAAGGCGTGATCGTGCTCTTTGTTGGCCTTTTGCTGCAGGCACCGCCGGGCGCCAAGAAGGCCCACGAAGTGGCGATTTCTGGCGGCGGCATGATGGCCACCCTGCCGTCTCCTCTGCATGATCTTACGCATGATTACACCGTGGGCCAGGTCGCCAAGCAGCCGGTGTTCTGGGTGATGTATCTGATGTTCGTCCTCGTCGGCGCGGGCGGGTTGATCGCCACCGCGCAGCTTTCGGTGATTGCCACCGATTTCGGGGTGGCGAAGACGCCGGTGACATTGTTCTTCCTCACCATGCCGGCCCTCACGTTCGCGCTGTCGATCGACCGCGTGCTCAACGGCCTCACCCGCCCGTTCTTCGGCTGGGTGTCGGACCAGATCGGCCGGGAGAACACGATGTTCATGGCCTTCCTGCTTGAAGGCCTCGGCATTTTCGCGTTGGTGCAGGTGGCCAATGACCCTGTGCTGTTTGTGATCCTGTCCGGCTTGGTGTTCTTCGCCTGGGGTGAGATCTACTCGCTGTTCCCGGCCACCTGTGGCGACACGTTCGGCCGCAAATACGCCACCACCAATTACGGCCTGCTCTACACCGCCAAGGGCACCGCCGCCCTGCTCGTCCCGTTCGGCAGCGTGCTGCGCGAGGTCACCGGCGATTGGCTGATGGTGCTCTATGTCTCGGCGAGCGTGAACATTCTCGCGGCCCTGCTTGCGATGTTCGTCCTTAAGCCGATGCGCCGCGCCTTCATCCGCCGCTCGATGGAAGAGAAGGCGCAGGAGCGGATCCGGGATGCCGAGGCACGGATGGCGGCGGCGCGGGCGTGAACCCGTAGGGCTGACTGCGCCGCGCTTGTCCGCCCTACGCCTGCTCGTATAGTCAGACAAAATTATCCCAAGAGGTTCACATGACCGTCTATCTCGCCGACACCATGGCCAATCTGCTCGCCAAGGGTGCCGACACTGCCCCCGCCATCGGCGCCCCCGGTGGCAAGTGGCTCACCCATGGCGGCCTGCGTGCCCTCGCCACCCGCACCGTGGCCTCGCTCAACGCGATGGGGATCGGGCGGCAGGATCGGGTGGGCATCGTGATGCCGAACGGGCCGGAAATGGCCGCCGTCTTTATCGCCGTCGCTTGCGGCGCCACCACCGCCCCGCTCAATCCAGCCTACAAAGAAGACGAGTTCGATTTCTACCTCTCGGACCTCAACGCGAAGGCCCTCATCGTCCTCAAGGGCTGGGACACCCCCGCCCGCATTGTCGCCGAGCGGCGCGGCATCGCCATCGTTGAACTCGTCCCCGGCGAACTGGCCGGTGACTTTACCCTCGAATCCCCGCTCAGCGGTACGCCAGCCCTCCCCGGCCTTGCCGAGCCCGAGGATGTGGCGCTGGTGCTGCACACCTCCGGCACCACCTCGCGCCCGAAGATCGTGCCGCTGCGCCAGATCAACATCACGGCGTCGGCCTATCACATCGGCGAGGCGCTCGCCCTGACGCCGGACGACGTTTGCCTCAACATCATGCCGCTGTTCCACATCCACGGCCTGATCGCCGCCGTTCTCTCCTCGCTCGCCGCCGGTGCCGCCGTCTCCTGCACGCCGGGCTTCAACGCCTTCAAGTTCTTCGCCCAATATGACGAAGTCCGCCCGACCTGGTTCACCGCCGTCCCCACCATGCACCAGGCTTTGCTCGGCCTGACCGCCCGCAACGCCGACACCATCGCGCGTGGCCGACTGCGCCTGATCCGCTCCTCGTCCGCCTCGTTGCCGCCGCAGGTGATGATGGATGTGGAAGCCGCCTTCCACGTGCCCGTCATCGAGAGCTACGGCATGACCGAGGCCGCCCACCAGATGGCCGCCAACCCGCTGCCGCCGCGTGAGCATTTCCCGGGCTCGGTCGGCGTCGCCGCAGGCCCAGAGATCGCCATCATGTCCGAGGAGGGGGCGCTGCTGCCCACCGGCGAACTCGGCGAGATCGTCATTCGGGGCCGCAACGTCACCGCGGGCTATGAGAACAATCCGGACGCCAACGCCAAGGCCTTCACCGATGGCTGGTTCCGCACCGGCGACGAGGGCTATCTTGATGCCGACGGCTATCTCCGCCTCACCGGCCGCTTGAAGGAGATCATCAATCGCGGTGGTGAGAAGGTGAGCCCGCTCGAAGTGGACAATGTCCTCTCCGAGCACCCCGACGTGGCACAGGTGCTCACCTTCGCCATGCCACACCCCAAGCTCGGCGAGGAAGTCGCCGCCGCCATCGTGCTGCGTGAGGGCACCGATCCGACCGAGCATGACATTCGCGAATTCGCGGGCAAGAAACTCGCCGCCTTCAAAGTGCCGCGCAAAATCGTCTTCCTTGCCGAAATTCCGAAGGGCGCGACAGGCAAGCTGATGCGCATCGGGCTTGCGGCCAAACTCGGCGTCTCGGGCTGAGGGCGCGGCCATGAAAGTCGCCATCTTCGGTGCCGGTGCCATTGGCGGCATGATGGGCGTCAAGCTCGCCCAGGCCGGGGCCGACGTCACATTCATCGCCCGTGGCCCGCATCTCGCGGCCATGCAGGCCAATGGCGTGACGATGCATTCGGGCGGTGAGACCATCGTTGTCCACCCGCGCTGCGTGGCCGCCGCCGCCGAGGCGGGCCAGCAGGACTATGTCATCGTCACCCTCAAGGCCCATTCGCTTCCGGGGGCTGCCGCCGACATCGCCAGCATGATGGGCCCGAACTCGGCGCTCATCACAGGCGTCAACGGCGTGCCCTATTGGTATTTCCACGGTCTCGCTGGGCCCTATGAAGGCCGCATCGTGGAGAGCGTGGACCCAGGCGGCATCGTCTCGGCCAAGCTCCCGCCGTGCCAGGCCATTGGCTGCGTGGTCTATCCTGCCGCCGAAGTGATCGCGCCGGGCGTGATCGAACACACCTATGGCGACCGCTTCTCCCTCGGCGAGCCCGACGGAACCCGCTCCGAGCGGGTGGAGGCGATCTCAAAATTGCTGATTTCGTCGGGCCTCAAGGCCCCGGTCCGCCCGAAGATCCGTGACGAAATCTGGGTGAAACTCTGGGGCAATCTCTGCTTCAACCCGGTCTCGGCGCTGACCGGCACCACGCTTGACGTGATCACCGCCCGCCCCGATTTGCGCGCTCTCTGCCGAAGCATGATGCTGGAGGCCCAGAGTGTGGCCGAAGCGCTGGGCGTGAAATTCGCCATCTCTGTCGAAAAGCGCATCGATGGCGCGGCCGAGGTCGGCGTGCACAAAACCAGCATGCTGCAAGACCTCGAACGCGGTCGCCCGATGGAGATCGACGCCCTGCTCGGGGCCGTGGTGGAACTCGGCACCCTGGTCGGTCAGTCGATGCCGATTTGCGAAAGCGTCCTTGCCTTGGTCCGCCAACGCGCCAGAGAGGCGGGGTGTTACGCGTAGGGTGCCCATTCCTGCGGAATGGGCACCCTACCAACCTGAATTCGCCCTATGATTCCAGCAACGCGCTGACCGCCGGGTAGTTCACCTTGCCGCTGCCCAGCAGCGGGATTTTTACCACGATATGGATCTGGCGCGGCACCATGATCTCGCCAATCCCCCGCCCGCGCGCGAATTCGAGTAGCGCGCGCACGGTGGCATCCTGTTCGGTGGTGACCAACATCAGCGCCTCGCCCTTGCGGGCATCCTGCACGGCAACGACGGCGTGATGCGCTTTCGGCCAGCAGGCCAGCGCCAATTCCTCGCAGCCATCGAGCGAAATCCGCTCGCCGCCCGGCTTGGCGAAGCGCTTCAAGCGCCCGACGATCCGCACGAAGCCGTCTGTGTCGATTTTGACAATATCGCCGGTGTCGTACCAGCCGCCCGCTGGCGCGTGGATCACGTCCGGATGCATCGCATCCACCGTGCCCACCATCACATTCGACCCGCGCACCACCAACGAACCACCCTCGACGCCCTCGACCGGCTCCAGACGATGCTCGATGCCAGGCAGGATGCGACCGACGGCCCCCTTGCGGTAATTGGTCAGGCTGGAGATCGCGATGGCGGGGGAACACTCAGTCGCCCCATAGGCCTCCATCACCCGCACGCCGAAGCGGTCGAAATAGAGCTGGCGTGTGGTGTCGCGCAGCTTCTCGGCCCCGGCGAAGACCATGCGCACCGAGTGGAAATCATAGTCATGGGCGTAGCGCGCCCAGCCATTGAGGAAGGTGTCGGTGCCGAAGACGATGGTGCTGTCGAAATCATAGATCGCTTCGGGCACCATCCGGTAATGCAGCGGCGAGGGGTAGAAGAAGATGCGCGCGCCGATCAGCAGCGGCAGCATCGTCCCCCCGGTGAAGCCGAAGCTGTGGAACATCGGCATCGCGTTCAACACCCGGTCACCCGGATTGAAATCGACCACCGAAATGCCCTGTGCCCAGTTGGTCAGCACATTGCGATGGCTGAGCAGTACCGCGCGCGGTGAGCCGGTGGTGCCTGAGGTGAACAGGATCGCCGCTGGTGCGTCCGGGCGGACATTCAGGCCGGGCAGGCGCTTGGGAAAGCGGGCGCGCCACATGCCGCGCAGCTTGTCGCCCTTGCTGACCGTCTCGCGCACATCGTCGAGCCAGATGAACTCGACATGCCCCTTCATGCGCTCGACCACCGCTTCGAGCTTCGCCTTGGTGATGAAGGCGCGCGAGGAGACCACGTATTTCGCCCGCGCCGCCCGGCAGGCATCCAGCATCGCCTCCGAGCCAGCCGAGACGTTGAGCAAAGCGGGCACCCGCCCATAGGCCATCAGCGCCATTAACGTCACCAGCGCACCCGACGCGTTGGGCAACATCACTGCGACCCGAATGGCGCGGTTGATCTCGCCGTAAAGGGCGGGGTCCATCCCCTCCGGTGGCGGTGAGAGGGGGGCGGCCAGAGTCTGACGCGTCAGTTCTTCGAGCTTCTGGCCCAGGATCACCGAGCCCAGCACCAGGCGGCCATAGGTCAGCGGCGTGTAGGTGATGTCGTTGGCAGCGATCCGCTTGGGGCCGAAGATGTCCTTGGCATCCAGCACCGCCTTGAACAGCGGCCGGTCGATATCGCGCGCGGCGAAGCTGCTCTCCTCCATGATCCGCTGCACCTGCCGCCCCAGCGCCTCACGACGCGGGCGACCGAAAATGTCACCGGGGGAGGTGAGACGGACCGGCTTGTTGATCGTCACCGTGAAGGGGGCAAATGTGCGCAGCCGCACGAGACCGTGCAGCCAGCCCAGCGGCGTCCATTGCGGGCCGTCGATATGGATCGGCACGATCACCGCACCGGTCTTGTCGGCCAACATGCCGGTGCCCGCGTAGATTTTCATCAGGCTGCCCGAGCGGCTGATCCGCCCCTCGGGGAAGATCATCAGGCGGCGGCCTTCCTTCACGGCGGCGATCATCGAGCGCATCGAATAGGCGCTCATCGGATCGACCAACAGCACATCGACCAACTTGAACGGGTATTTCACCCACCATTTTCGGGCGATGAAGATGTTGCTCACGAAGGTGATTGCAGTCGCCTGCGGCAGGCATGCGCCGACCAGCACGCCGTCGATATAGGAGAGATGGTTGACGGCGTAGACCACGCGGTCGCCGAGATTTTCCAGGTTCTCCAACCCCGAGATCTTCACCTTGTGGAAGATCTCGAAATACAGCCGCGTGAAGCCGCGCAGCGTCTCGCGCGGCCAGACGCTGACCATCCAGCCGACCGCGACGAGATTGGCCAAAGCGGTCAGCGCGATGATGCGCGGTGCCGAGACGCCCGCGCGCACCAGGGCCGTGGTGATCAGCGCGCCGACCACAATGAAGGCCGCGTTGATGATGTTGTTCGCCCCGATCATCCGGCTGCGCTGGCCGTGCGGCGATTGTTCCTGAATCGTGGCATAGAGCGGCACGCTGAACAGACCGCCGCAGATCGCAAGCAGCGCCAGATCGACAAGCGCGTGCCAGAGCGTGAACGTGCCGAGCAGCAATCCGAGCCGCTCATCGCCCGGAACGCCTGCGGACAGGCTCGCCATCGGCCCGCATTGCGCGGCGAAATCGAAGGCGAAGATCGAAATGCCGAGGGCTGCGAACGGCACGTAGCGCACCGTTACCTCGCCGCGCAGCACGCGGGCACAGATCGCCGAGCCGAAGCCGATGCCGAGGGCAAACATCGTCAGCAGCAATGTCACCACCGCCGCCCCTCCGCCGATCACGTCCTTGCCGATCACCGGGAACTGCGCGATCAAAATCGCACCGAGATTCCAGAACCAGGACAGGCCAAGCAGTGCGAGCCACACCGGCCGATTGCGCCGCGCCTCGCGCAGCACATCCAGCGTGGCACCCACAATATTCCAGCCCGCCCGCAGACCGGGCTGCTCGGGCGCCGCTTCCGGCACCCGCCATGCGGCGGCGAGCCCGGCGAGCGACATCGCAACACCGAGTCCGGAGACGATCATAGTGCCAGCATCGAGCAGGACCAGCGCGCCGCCCAGGATCGTTCCGAGCAGGATGCCGATGAACGTGCCCGCCTCGATCAACCCGTTGCCTGCCATGAGTTCGGTCGTGGCGAGGTGGGTCGGCAGGATGGCGTATTTCAGCGGCGAGAAGAATGTCGCCTGCAGCCCCAGGCCGAACAGCACCGCCAGCAAGCCGGGCAGGCTGCCGGTGAGGAATCCGGCGGTGGCCGCCAGCATCAGCAGCACTTCCCAGATCTTGGTCAGCCGGATCAGCCGGGATTTCTCACCACGGTCGGCAATCTGGCCCGCGGTGGCGGAAAAGATCAGATAAGGCAGGATAAATATCCCGCTGGCGAGTGCCACAATCTCCGGCCCGCCTTCGGACGCCTTGAACAGGGCCAGCACCGCAAGCGCGTTCTTGAACAGATTGTCGTTGAAGGCCCCCAATGTTTGGGTGACGAACAACGGCAGGAATCGTCGCGTACGCAACAGCGGCGGCAGCATGGACGTTGTTTCTCTCGTGTTACAGGTCCGGTATGCTCCGGACCTCCACCGTCACATGAGACAGTCCGGCCATTCCCGCAAGACGTGCGTGATAATGATCCGGCGTGCGCGGCCCGCTGGTGATCACCGCGAGGATGGCACCCATATGGCCGGGGCCGAGGCGCCAGAGATGCAGATCGACCAGCGAATCGCCTTCGTCCTCGACGATTTGTCGCAGTTCCGACGCCATCCGCCCACCCGGTGTCATGTCGAGCAGCACGGCACCGGTGTCGCGGATCAATGTGGCGGCCCAGGAGGCGATCACCACGGCACCGATCACGCCTGCCAGCGGGTCCATCCACATCCAGCCAAAGCTGCGCGCCAGCAACAGCGCCACGATCACCAGCACCGAGACGGCGGCGTCAGCGATCACATGCAAAAAGGCCGCGCGCATATTGTTGTCGCGATGGTGTTTCTTGTCGTGGTCGTGATGATCGTGGCCATGATGATCATGATCGTGATGGTCGTGCTCATGGTGATCGTCGTGATCATGGCCATGGCCGTGATCATGACCGTGCCCATGCCCGTGATGATGATCGCCGCCCAGCAGCCAGGCGCTGGCGATGTTGATCACCAGACCGAGGACTGCAATCGGGATCGCCTGGGTGAAATCGATCTGACCCGGATGCAGCAGATGATCCGCCGCCTCCCAGAAGATCAGAATCGAGATCATCGCCAGGATCACAGCCGAGGTGAAGCCTGCCAGATCGCCAAGCTTGCCGGTGCCGAAGGCGAAACGCGGATCATTGGCGTGTTTGCGGGCATAGGTATAAGCCAGAGCGGCGATGAGCAGGGCGGCGGCATGGGTGCTCATGTGCAACCCGTCCGCCACCAGCGCCACCGAGCCGAACAGCAGGCCACCGCCGATCTCCAGCGCCATCATGGCGGTGCACAGTACGATCACCATCCAGGTGCGACGTTCATTGGCGGCGTGTTGCTCGCCGAGAAACACGTGGCTATGGCCCGACATCACAGTCCCCCGACAGATTACGCTTTGGCGGTATTCACCTTCGGCTGATCAGCCTCGTCCTCGGGGGGTTCAAGAGCACGGAGCAACGCATCACGCAACGGGGCCAGTTTGCGCTCGTTCTCCACTTTCAGGCCAAACACGTCCTTCACGTAGAAAACGTCCACCGCGCGCACGCCATAGGTCGTTACATGGGCGGAGGCGATTTGCAGACCGGCGTCGGAAATCGCCGCCGTCACGTCATGCAGCAGGCCGGGGCGATCTCGCCCGTTCACTTCCAGCACGGTGTGAGTGTTGGAGGCCCGGTTGTCGATCACCACCCGCGGCGGCACATGGATGGCGCGCATGCGGCGGCCCAACATCGCACCAGAGGCCTTGCGGATTTCGCTGGCGAATTTCAGCCGCCCCGACAGCGCCTGATCGACCAGCGCGTAAAGCCGCGCCAGTCGGTGCGGTTGATCGAACGCGCCACCGGCGGCGTCCTGGATCCAGAACGTGTCGAGCGCCATGCCATTGGTCAGCGTGTGAATCCGCGCATCGACGATCGACGCCCCGGCGACGGCCAAGGCACCGGCGATGCGGCTGAACAGACCGGCATGGTCGGTGGTGTAGACCATCACCTCGGTCACCGCGCGCGCCGGGAGCGGTTGGGTCTCGACGGTCAGCGGTGCCTTGCGACGCTCCGCCTCTCGGATCAGCGTGGCATGGCGGGCGTGGGATTCGGGGTCGAACGATAGCCAGTAAGCGCCATAGCCAAGCGTCTGGAAATGTTCGAGATCCTTCTCGGTCCAATCCGCCAGCAACTCGGCTGCCGCCGCCTTCGCGCGTGCGACGCGCACATCGCGCTCGGTGGTGGACAGACCGCCAGCCAGCACTTCGGCCACGCGGGCGAACAGTTCGCGCAGAAGAGTGGCCTTCCAGCCATTCCACACTTTCGACGACACCGCGCGCATATCCGCAACCGTCAGCACCAGCAGCAGGCGCAGACGCTCGGGCGATTGGATCACATCGGCCAGATCGAGGATGGTTTTCGGATCGTCGATGTCGCGCTTGAAGGCGGTTTGGCTGAGCAGGAGATGATGCAGCACCAGCCAGGACACCGTCTCGGTCTCCTCGGCGGTCATGCCCAAAGCCGGGCAGATTGTCAGCGCCAGTTCGGCGCCGAGTTCCGAATGGTCACCACCGCGCCCCTTGGCGATGTCGTGCAGAACGGTGGCCATGTAGAGGGCGCGACGGGATTGCAGATGATCGACAAGGCCGGAGGCGACCGGCGCGATTTCCGCCAACTCGCCGCGTTCGAGCGTGTTGAGCACGCGGATCGCCTCGATGGTGTGCTCATCGACGGTGAAGACATGGTAGGTGTCGAACTGCATCTGGCCGACGATGCGCGCCCAGTCCGGGATGAAGCGACCGAGAAAGCCGGTCTCGTTGAGCACTTTCAGCCAGCGCGCGCCATCGGCCTTGCTGCGCTCGGTGCCGCCGCAGAGCAGATCCATGAACAGATCGGCGGCATCCGGTTCATCGCGCAGCGAGATCGCGCGGCGCTCGTTGCGGATCAGCCCGCGCATCGCCAGCGGATGCAGTTCGAGATCGCGGTCACGCGCCACGATCAGGATGCGCAACATCAGGATCGGGTCATCACGGAAATCCCGACCGCGGGCGAGCATCAGCTTGCCGTCAGCCAGCACGAAGCCAGCTTCGATCAGCGCTGCATCGGTCTTCGGCTCGACGGCTGGGGGGCCGAGGGCTGCGCGGATCAGAGCGGGTTCGAGCACATGTGTCAGGCGCGTCACCTCACGCGCGGTGAGGAAATAATGCCGCATGAAGCGCTCAACCCCGTCCTGCCGCCCGTGGCGCGTGTAGCCCATGCGGGCACCGACAACGGGTTGCAGATCGAAGGTCAGCCGGTCCTCAGCGCGCCCTGCGACATAGTGCAAATGGAAGCGCAGCGACCACAGGAAATCCCAGCTGCGCATCGCCATGCGCGCTTCGATGGTGGTGATGATCCCCTTCGCCGGGCCGTCCGGATCGGCGAGTTCGGCGATGTTGCTCACCCCGAAAATCGCGCGCGAGAACCAATACAGCGTCTGCAGATCGCGCAGCCCGCCGCGGCCTTCCTTGATGTTCGGCTCAACGACAAACGGACTGTCGCCGTAGCGGCGATGGCGGCTGTCGCGCTCGGCCTGTTTGGCCACCAGGAACTGTGTGGTGCGTTTGCGGCTCGCCTCGGTGAAGCTGGTCTGGAAGCGGGTGAACAGCTCTGCATCGCCGGTGATCAGCCGCGCATCGAGCAAGGTGGTGCGCACCGTGACGTCATTGTCCGCCTCGGTCAGGCAGTCGGTGATCGAGCGGGTGGCGTGGCCCACTTTCAGGCCGAGATCCCACAGGAAGTAGAGCATGAACTCCACCGCCTTGAGCACGTCCGGCTGCGGATTGCCCGAGGTGAGGAAGAGCAGATCGATGTCGCTGAACGGGGCGAGCACCCTCCGTCCGTAACCGCCGGTCGCGGCCAGGGCGAGCTGCTTGGGGACATTGTGTTGTTCGCAGGCGTAATCGAACAACGAGGCGATCAGCCCGTCGGTCAGCGAGGCCAGCCTGCGCGCCGCTGGAATGCCGGTGATTTGGTTGCTTTCGAAGGCATCGCGGACATCGGTCTGGATGCGGGCGAGATGGCGTCGGAACACCCCCAGCGCCGCATCACGCGGGGCGGGGCTGGCGACATCGAAGCAAAGGGCCTCCAGGGCCTCATGCAACAGGGCGGTTGCGGCCTCGGGGGCGCGCGGCAAGGGGGTCGGTGGCAACATTGTCGGTGATGTTAAGCGGAGCCGGGTGAAGTCAACAACGCCTGCAACGCATAGATCGCCTCCATTGCCTCACGCGGGCTCATATTGTCGGCGTCCAGTGCCGCAAGCGCCACACGCAGCGCATCGGGTTCCGGCGCTGCTGCGGGCGGAACTGCTTGGTTTTGCGCGGCAAACAGCGGCAGGCTGGCGGCATCCGTCAGGCGTCCGGCGCGCGTCTCCAATGCGGCGAGAAGTTGCCCGGCGCGGCGGACAACCGGGGCAGGCACGCCCGCGAGCTTGGCGACATGCACGCCCCAGCTCCGCCCGGCGGCTCCCTTCGCCACCTCGTGCAGGAACACGACCTCCCCACGCCAATCCTTCACCCGCATCGCGTGCGGGGCGAGATTGGGCAATTCGCCGGAGAGTTCCGACAATTCATGGAAATGGGTGGCGAAGATCGTCCGGCATCGGATCGAGTTGTGCAGCGCCTCCAACACCGCCCAGGCAATCGCCAGCCCGTCGAGCGTGGCCGTGCCGCGCCCGATTTCGTCCACCACCACCAGAGAGCGCGGGCCCGCCTGATGCAGGATGGACGCGGTCTCGGTCATCTCGACCATGAAGGTGGAGCGACCGCGCGCGAGGTCATCGGCGGCACCGACGCGGGAGAACAGCCGATCCACGATGCCGATCCGCGCCGAGGCGGCGGGGACGGGCAGACCGGCCTGGGCGAGAATGACCATCAGCGCGTTCTGTCGCAGGAAGGTCGATTTGCCCGCCATGTTCGGCCCGGTGAGCAGCAGCACGCGGCCATCGGGCGGGAGTGCGCAATCATTCGGTACAAACGCCGCCTGCCCGGCGATGGCGGCTTCGACCACCGGGTGACGCCCGGCTGAGATGTTGAAATCCGCGCCATCGGTCAGTGTCGGACGGTTCCAGGTGCCGGGTGCGGCGAGGCTTGCGGCGGATTGCACAACGTCGAGGCGGGCGAGTGCGTCGGCACAGCGGGCGAGGCTGTCGGCTTGGGCGAGCACGTCGGCGACCAAGGTGGCGAAGATCGCGCGCTCCCGAATCCAGGCCCGCTCAGCGGCCTCGGCGATGCGGCGGTCGAGATCGGAGAGTTCCGGCGTGGTGAAGCGTGCGCCGTTGGCCATCCCCTGGCGCAATGTGAGCAGCGGGTTGTCGCGCAGCTTCTCCACCGCCACCGCCGGGGCTTCGATAACATATCCGAGTTGCGCGTGATGCTTGATCTTTAGGCTCGCCACCCCGAAACGCTGGGCGAAATCGAGTTGGAGGGCGGCGATCACGCGCCTGCTGTCGTCGCGCAGGGCTCGATGCGCGTCGAGTTCACCGTCGAAACCGGCGGCAATCGCGCCTTCTTCCAGACGCGCCGGGGCTGGGTCGGCAAGGGCTGCGTTCAGGCGGTCGCAGAGGGTGGGATCGATGTCGAGATCGGCGCGGATGTCGAGCAGGAAGCGCGGCAGTATTTCACCGTCATTGCGAGCGGAGCGAAGCAACCCAGAAGTGCCGCCAAGTGACTCTAGGGTTACTTCGTCGTGCCTCCTCGCAATGACGAGCAGGGAACGCAACGCAATCGCCGCCTGCATCCCGGCCCGCACCGCCCCCAAATCGCGCGGGGTCCCGCGCCCGAGCGACAGCCGCCCCAAGGCGCGCGCAATATCCGGCACACCGCGCAGGCTCGCGCGGAGCTGCGAGGCCAGTTCAGGCACGGCAAGCAGATGCCCCCATCCCGCCTGCCGCTCGATAATCGCGTCCAGATCGGTCAGCGGAGCCGACAACCAGCCCGACAACAGCCGCGTGCCCGGCGCGGTCAGCGTGCGCTGAACCGAGGCGAGCAGCGTGTGCGCCGTGCCGCCATCCCGCGCACGGGTGATCTCCAAACTCGCGCGCGTTGCCGCATCCAACTCCAACCGCCCGGCCTCGCCCAGCGGCACCGGACGCGACAGATGCGGCAACTGCCCGGCTTGGGTCAGCCGCACATAATCGAGCAGAATCGCCGCCGCCTGCGCCTCGGCATCGGAGAAATTGCCGAACGCGTCGAGCGACGCTGCCCCGAACGCCTCCTGCAACACTCGCCGCGCTTGTCCCGCAGGAGCCGCGCGTGCCTCGGATTGCGAGCGCCCGGCGAAATCGCCGAGATCAACCCGACCTGACGCCAAAATCTCCGCCGGATCGAGCCTGCCGAGCAGAGCCGCCAGACCCTCGGCGGTGACAAACTGCGTCTCGAACAGCCCGGTTGAGATATCGAGCCACGCCGCCCCAACCCCGCCATCGCTGGCCACCAACCCGGTGAGCAGATTGGCGCGGGCGGATTCGAGCAGAGATTCCTCAGTGAGCGTCCCCGGCGTCACCAGCCGCACCACATCCCGTCTGATCGGGGCTTTGCCGACCCGCAATTTCGGGTCCTCCATCTGCTCGCCCACCGCGACCCGGAATCCGCGCCGGATCAGCCGTGCCAGATAGGCCTCCGCCGCATGCACCGGCACGCCACACATCGGAATTGGCGCACCACCATGTTCGCCGCGATGGGTGAGGGCGATGTCGAGCGCCACCACGGCGGCTTCCGCGTCGGCGAAGAACATCTCGTAGAAATCGCCCATGCGGAAAAACAGCAGCGCATCCGGGTTGCGCGCCTTCAACTCGAACCACTGCGCCATCGCGGGCGTGGCACCATTCGACTCGGGGGGCTGAAGGTTTGGTGTGCGGGTCATGCAGCACTGTTACCCAAGCTGGCCGCATGTGCGAAGCCACCGGCTTGTGTCAATCTTCGGGAGTCGGTTATAAAGTTGCTCAAGAAACGCTTTGGGGGAAATTATCATATGGCCGAGACCACTCCTGACAAGCACGATTCCCGCACCGCGCGGGTCTCGGCCGAAGAAGCCCTCGCTCTGCACAGCTCGGGTCGCCCTGGCAAATTGGAGACCCGCATCTCCAAGCCGATTGCCACTGCGCGCGATCTCAGCCTTGCCTATTCGCCCGGTGTGGCCGAGCCCTGCTTGGAGATCTTCAAGGATCCCGCGACGGCTTATGAATACACCACCAAGGGCAACATGGTCGCAGTCGTCTCGAACGGCACCGCGGTCCTTGGCCTCGGCAATCTCGGCGGTCTTGCCTCCAAGCCGGTGATGGAGGGCAAGGTCGCCCTGTTCAAGCGCTTCGCCGATGTCGATGGCATCGATCTCTGCCTCGACACCGAAGACGTTGACCAGGTGATCAACTGCGTCCGCTACCTCGGCCCGTCTTTCGGCGGCATCAACCTTGAAGACATCAAGGCCCCCGAGTGTTTCATCATCGAGCAGCGCCTGCGCGAGCTGATGGACATCCCCGTCTTCCACGACGACCAGCACGGCACCGCCATCGTTGCAGCCGCCGGCATGATCAATGCCTGCCATCTGACCGGGCGCGACCTCAAGACCTTCAAGCTGGTGGTCAACGGCGCGGGTGCCGCTGCGATTGCCTGCGTCGAGCTGCTGAAATCGATGGGTGCGCATCCGCAGAACATCATCCTATGTGACACCAAGGGCGTGGTCTATCAGGGCCGCATCGAGGGCATGAATCAGTGGAAGTCGGCGCATGCTGTGAAAACCGATGCCCGCACGCTGAAAGAGGCGCTGGTCGGCGCGGATGCGTTCTTCGGCCTGTCGGCCAAGGGCGCGCTGACGCCGGACATGGTCTCGGTGATGGCCGATCACCCGATCATCTTCGCGATGGCCAACCCGGACCCAGAGATCACCCCGGAAGAGGCCCGCGCGGTCAGCCCGAATGCAATCATCGCCACCGGACGTTCGGATTATCCGAACCAGGTCAACAACGTGCTCGGCTTCCCCTACATCTTCCGTGGCGCGCTCGATGTCCGCGCCTCAACAATCAACGAGGCGATGAAGATCGCGGCCGCCGAGGCGCTGGCGCAACTGGCCCGCGAAGACGTGCCGGACGAGGTGGCCACCGCAGGCTCCGGCTCGGTGGGTGGCAAGCGTCTGATGTTCGGGCCGGAATATATCATTCCCAACGCCTTCGACCCGCGCCTGATCTCGCGCATTCCCCCCGCCGTCGCCAAGGCGGCGATGGAGAGCGGTGTGGCGCGTCGCCCGATTGCAGATTTGCAGAAATACGCCCGTGAACTTTCGGGCCGTCTCGACCCCACCGCCAACGCGCTCGACGCCATCATGGAAGCGGTGCGCGCCAAGCCGCGTCGCGTGGTGTTCGCCGAGGGCGAGGAAGCCAAGATCGTCCGCGCCGCCGTCGCCTACCGCAATGCGGGCTATGGCACGCCGATCCTGATCGGCCGCGAAGACCGCGTGCGCGCCACGATGGAAACGCTCGGCCTGGGTGACGCCACCGGCATCGAAATCCACAACGCCCGCCTCAGCCATCGCAACGCGGCCTATACCGAGTTCCTTTACAATCGCATGCAGCGCAAAGGCCTGCTCAAGCGCGACTGCCAGCGGATGGTCAATCTCGACCGCAACGTGTTTGCCGGTTGCATGGTCGCCACCGGTGATGCGGACGCGATGGTCACCGGCCTGACGCGGTCCACCTCGGTGGCGCTTGAGGCGATCAACATGGTGTTCGACACCGCGCCCGGCGCGCTGGCGTTCGGGTTGACCCTGATGCTGGGCGAGAACGGGCGGGCGATCTTCATCACCGACACGCTGATCCATGAGCGTCCGAACCCGGAACAGCTCGCCGCCATCGCCATCGGCACCGCCGCCGCTGCCCGACTGTTCGGGCAGGAACCGCGCGTGGCGATGCTGTCCTACTCGACCTTCGGCAACCCGATGCACGACACCGGGGACGCGATGCGGGAATCGGTCGCGCTGCTGGATCGCTACAAGCAGGAAGGCCGGGTGATCGATTTCGAATATGACGGTGATATGAGCCCGGATGTGGCGCTGGATGACGAAATCCGCGCGCTCTATCCGTTCTGCCGCCTGACCGCCTCGGCCAATGTGCTGGTGATGCCGGGCCTGCATTCGGCCCACATCACCTCGCGCCTCGCCCCACGCCTTGGCGGCGGCGGCACGATCGGGCCGTTGCTGCTCGGGATGTCGCACGCCGCGCAGCTGCTGCCGATGGATGCTTCGGTGAGCCAGATTGTCGATATCGCGACGATTGCGGCGTATCAGTCGGGACGGAAGTAAGGGCTTTCGCCGTCTTTGCGTCTCCCGTCGTCATTGCGACGAAGCAACCCAGGAATTGCATGGCGTGACTCCTGGGTTGCTGCGTCACCTTCGGCAACACGCAATGACGATGGGGGGTCTGTGATGATCGGGAAGGCCTTCCCCCTTCCCGAACACGATCCGCAACGTCTACTCTCGGACAAATTGGTACCGGGGGAGCATTCAACATGTCGGCGACAGAAACCTTGCGGGGCAGCGATCTGCTCACGATGCCACAGCGCATCAAGGCGATTCTTGGCGGATCGATCGGCAATCTGATCGAATGGTATGATTTCTACGTCTACAATTTCTTCGCGCTGTATTTTGCCAAGGCGTTCTTCCCCGGTTCCGACCCCACCGTCCAGCTCCTCAACACCTTCGGCATTTACGCCATCGGGTTCATGATCCGCCCGGTGGGTGGTTGGGTGCTCGGTGCCTATGCCGACCGCGCCGGACGCCGCGCCTCGCTGTCACTGTCGGTGACGCTGATGTGCGTCGGCTCGCTGATGATCGCGGTGGCACCGACCTATGCCAGTGCGGGCATCTGGGCCCCGATCATTCTGCTCGCCGCCCGCCTGTTGCAGGGGCTTTCGCTTGGCGGCGAATATGGAGCCTCGGCCACCTATCTCTCCGAGGTCGCGGGCTCGAAGAACCGTGGGTTCTACTCGTCGTTCCAATATGTCACCCTGGTGGGCGGCCAAGTGCTCGGCAGCCTGACATTGCTGCTGATGCAAACCCAGTTCACCGGTGCCGAGTTGGAAGCCTGGGGCTGGCGCGTGCCGTTCTATATCGGTGCGGCCTGCGCGGTGTTTGGCCTGTATCTGCGGCGCGGCCTGATTGAGAGTGCGGAATACGAGGCGGCGAAAAAGGAGCCACGTGGCAATCCGTTCGCCGAATTGCTCAAGTACCCCCGATCGGTGGCGCTGGTGTTCGGCCTGACGATGGGTGGCACCACGGCGTTCTACACGTACACGACCTATATGCCCGCCTTCCTGGTCAACACCGTCAAGCTGACCCGCGATCAGGCGACATCGATCTCGTTCATCACGCTGCTGATCTTCGCCGCCTTGCAGCCGATCTATGGCGCGATCTCCGACCGCATCGGTCGCCGCCCGGTGCTGATGTTCTTTGGCATTTTCGGCACGATTTTCACCGTGCCGATCCTGTCCACGTTGGCGGGCATGGCGGGGACGAAGGACTACACCTCCGCCCTGTTGCTCAGCATGGCGGCGCTGATGATCGTCTGCGGCTATACCTCGATCAACGCGGTGGTGAAGGCGGAGTTGTTCCCAGCCGGTGTGCGTGCCCTGGGCGTGGGCTTCCCCTACGCGCTGGCCGCCTCGATCTTCGGCGGCACCGCGCCGTTGATCGCCTTGGCGTTCAAGGATGCCGGGATGGAGAGCGTGTTCTACTGGTATGTGACCGGGCTGATCTTCCTGTCCCTGCTGGTTTATTACTTCATGCCAGACACCAAGAAGACCTCGCTGATTGATCGGGATTGACGGCTCTCATTCGGCGACCGGTTGACCTGATCAAGACGAGGCCGCGAGTTCGGGGATCCAGGCGGGCAGGGATATGGTGAACACCGCACCATCGTTGCGGTTGGCCACCGTGATCTGCCCGCCCATTTTCTCGATCAGCCCGCGGCAGAGCGACAGGCCAACCCCGACGCCCGCGCCGGCAGACTTGGTGGTGACGAACGGTTCGAAGATTCGTCCGATCACTGCTTCCGGCACACCACCGGCGTGGTCGGCAATTTCCAAGATGACGTTGTTGCCGGAGCGGCGGGCGTCGATCTCGACGATGCGAAGAGCGTTCGGGGCGGCCAAGTAAGCGTCGATTGCGTTGTTGATCAAGTTGATCATCACCTGTTCGACCGGAATCGTGTCTCCCAAGACCATCGGCAGGTTCGGTTCCAGTTTCGAGTTGATCACGACCTTAACCTGCTGCAGCCGAAGATAGATCATCTCGGTCGCTGAGGTGAGCGCGTCGGAAATGCTCGTCACGCCTCGTGAGCCCGGCGCGGCATGGGCAAACACCCGCATATGGTCGAGCACGCCCGCGGCGCGCTGTGTCCTCGACAAGATCTTGTCGAATTTTTCGAGCACTTTGGGCAATTTTACGCTGCTGGCTTCAAGCAGCATCGCGCCATTCGACGCGGCCATGGCGATCATGGTCAGGGGTTGGCTCAACTCATGCGCCAAATTGGCCGCCATCTCCCCCAAGGTCATCAGCCGTGAACTCTCCTGCATCACCATCATCGCCTCGCGCTCTGCCGTGACGTCCGTGACAAAGCCGACCAAATCCAGGTCGTTGACGCCCGCTGATTCTGGAGACGATACGGCGGCGCTCGCCGGACGTGGCCGCAGATAGAGCCGCAGCCAATGCTTGCGTGGATCGTCTGCGCCGCTCTCGTGTTGCATCCGAATCGGAACATCAACATTGACCTCCAACGCCGAGCGCAGCTTTTGGAAGCACATCGCAAGGTCCGCTGTTGGCAGTTCCGCGAGTGCTGCGTTGAGCATGACATCAGCGGGGCTGGGGGCGGTGAGATTGCCAAGCATTCGGCCAAGACCGCCATCGACCTTGGTCACACGAAGGAGGTGCCCCTCCAGTCGTGCACACAGCAACAGGCCTGGGGCGACAGCGACGATCTCACTCAGCCGCGCCTCGGTGGCCAGTTTCGCGCGCCGGATGATTTCCGCAACCAGCGAGGCGCGGATCAGCAGCAGCATCACCGCTGCCAGAATCATCGACAGGTTGGTCAAGGCAATCAGCGCCACCAACTGCCTTTTCTCCTCCCGGATCAGCAGTGCTGTAGTTCCCTGCGCCCGCTGCATATCGATGCCCGCCACGATTGCAAGATCGTAATCGTATCCTGCGAGTCGGCGTATCGCATAAGCCCGCAAGCGACCGTCGCGAACGGAATTGACCACTGTAACATATTTGCCATCGTGGAGTTTCCCGAACGGAACCGGCATATACTCGGGGAAGGCGGTATTGCTGGAATTCGCCCCGACCGCACTCATCAGCACCGCGCCGTCAGACCGCACCAGCGCCGTCACGTCGTTGGCGCCGATTTGGATCCCGGCAGAAAAATATTGCAGCATATCTGCTTTTACGGAGACCACCGAGGCTCCGCGCAGCCTCCCTGCTTCATCGCGCACGGCGGCGGAAAATTGCACCGTTTTTTCACCCGACACACGCCCGAGCACCGGCGTGCTGACGAAATTCTCCGCCCCGTTCTTCAGGATGGCGCGAATATGCTCGCGATCCGACAGGTCCACAGGCCCTCCATCGATCGGCAAATTCGACCAGAGCAGACGGCCGGAGAGGTCCGTCGCGGCCACCTGGATGACACCCGAGCGGATCATGGACAAGGCCGTGTCCAGGTCGTGACGGCCCTCCGCCGCACGTTTTGGATCCCCCGCTTCGATGCTCGATGATAATGTCCGCGCGAGGCTTTGCAAGGCGGCGACTCGAAGTATCGGGTTGCTCAGCAACTGCTCAATCGCCGCCGCCCGCTCCTCGGCGGCGGCGCTAACCGCGGCCACCCGACTTTCATGAAGGCGTGCCCAGCGATCCTTCGCGTTGTCCCACAACCAGACAGAAATCACAGCGCCAACTATCAGCACGCACGCCATCAGCCAGAACGGACGCAGCGCCAACAGCGAAGTTTCCAACCGCGGACCCAGCGGGGCAAACACGCGAAGCTTGGCGGCAAATGGCCGCGCCATGCGCTGGAGAGGATCAGCCGATCTGTCAAATATCAAACGCATACCCCCACGATCCACCACTCCTCATCTCGAGCGACTATGATCAAATGTTCGGACGCAGGATCCCGCCGCGAGGCGACACGTATGATCAGACAGCCCACCGACCGGCAGGAAGTTAGGCGATCACATTAACGTGAGAGTTGTAATTTTTGCATGGAAGTTAAGCGTTTCGCTCACAAATCTATAAAATGCAAATGTTTGTAGTCTTTTCTAGTCTTTTGTAGTCTTTTGTAGTCTTATGGCGTTGTGGTATTTATAGGAAATTGCTTTTCAATCGCATTTCGTTGCTGGTTCCGTATCAATCACGAAATGCGCGATGCAATCGCCGAAGCGGCGGGCGAATTCGGTGGTGTTGCCGCCGCCATGCCCGCTGATCCCGTCCGGGCGGTCGATCAGCAGGAAGGCCCCCACCTGCGGGGCCAGCATCTCGCGCAGACGGCTCGAACGCTTGTCCTCATCCCCGGCGAACGGGTCGGCCACGAACTGGGTGAACATCACCCGGGTGGACTGGTGGGGGATGTCGCTGAGCATGGTATAGAACTGCACCTCGCCCCTGGTGGCCACCTGCCCGCCATCGGTTCCGGCCAAAGCGGGCGAGACGGCGAGAATGGCATCGACAACTCCCGGTGATTTCAGCAGCAGCAGGGAATTGATCCCGCCGCGCGACTGGCCGGCTGAGATCACGCTTTTCCAGCCGCCCTGGCGCAAGCCCGCCAAACTCTCACGCAGGAAGCCGACAATGTCGTCCAGTCTCGTGTTGCCATCCCATTCCGGTGCGCGCTCGAAACGCATGATGTCGAATCCGGCCTCGTTGAGGGCGCGCAGATAGGGTTGGGTCGGATTGCCGCGCAGATCGCGGCGTTGCCCGTCCAGCCCATGCCCCCAGACAATCACGCCGCGCGCCGCCCGCGGGCCGCGCTGGGTGAAACTCGCATCGACCACAATGGCGTATTTCGCTGCGTCGCCGAACACCACCGCGCCGGGATCTGCGGCCCAGCCCGGGCTCGCCGTCAGTGCGAGCAACGCCGTCAGAATCAATCCCCGCATCACCGCCTCCCGGATTTTTCGCCCGAGGATTCTAACCGTTTCGCATCAGACCCGAAAGGGCTGCGGCTTGCCTCCCCCCGCCCTGTGGCGCTACCTGAGCGGCTTAATCTCTGCCAGGGAAGCGCGTGATGGCTGTGAAAGACGTCAAGAAAGTGGTGCTCGCCTATTCCGGCGGGTTGGACACCAGCGTGATCCTGCGCTGGCTGCAAACCACCTACAAATGCGAGGTTGTCACCTTCACCGCCGATCTCGGCCAGGG
>CAITEF010000663.1 GCA_903891315.1 uncultured Rhodospirillales bacterium
CTAACAGCTGGGGTCTGCAAGCCCAATTGCGGCGCTTCAGGGGCAACATACTGTTTGGCATAGAAAGGCTCACGGTCATCGACTTCGTCAGCCACATCGCCCGGCATCAGCAGATTCTCTGAAATCTCGTCCTCGACGAGAAGTGGAATAGCGGTTGCTACTTCTTGGCGAGCCTGACGGTCTGCCTCCAAAGCCAGTTCGATAGCAATGTGCAATTGGTCGGCGGCACGGTTGCGGTTGAACCACCATTCGGTCGACCATACGCGCAGCAACTTCCAGCCGAGCCCTTCGAGAATAGCGGCCCGCACCTTGTCGCGGTCCCGCGCCGTCGCAGCACTATGATAGGTCGCACCATCGCATTCGACCCCCAACAAGAAGTCGCCAGGCAGATCAGGATGCACAATGCCCAGATCGATACGGAACTTGGAAACGCCCACCTGCGGCACAACTTGCCAGCCGCGACGGCGCAATTCCTGCGCCACCGCTTCCTCAAACGGCGAGTCATAGCCACCCAGAGAGCCACGGTCAGCGGAAGCCAATGCATCCTTACCTCGCTGAGCGAATTCCAGAAAGGCCTTGAGGTCGCGGACACCCTCAGCGTTGGTGCGCGTCAAGTCGATCATCCCCGGCTCAAAGGAGCTGAAAATCTTCATCTCGCGCCGGGCGCGCGTAACGGCCACGTTGAGGCGCCGCCAACCACCGCTCATGTTGAGCTTACCAAAGCTCATGGACATGGTCTTGCCGCCCGGCTCGGTCGGTCCGAAGTTAACACCTAGCAGGATCACGTCGCGCTCGTCGCCTTGGGCTGTTTCTAGATTACGAACGCAAACCGGCTCCAAACGGTCTTCACTGAAATGCTTCTCGATGGCGGGATATTTCTGCCGTGCCATATCCAACAATCGCTCGACGAGGCTCATCTGTTGGACATTCATGGTGATAATGCCAAGGCTCAGCGGACGCCCCTTTTCGTCGACGAATGCTGGATCGCGCAGAGAACGGACTGCGTCGTCCACGATTGCCTGCGCTTCAATGGCGTTGGTGCGCTCCTTGCCCTTGGCGAACACGCCCTCCACGCGCCGCCAACTCACCGCGCTGGGACGGATGTCTGGTGCCGGGAACGTCACCAGTCGGTTCTCATAATAGCGCACGTTCGAGAAGGTGATCAGGCTCTCGTGGCGGCTGCGATAGTGCCAGTCGAGGTTTATCTGCGGCACACCAGCGGCAAGGCATTCGTCGAGGATGCTCTCCATGTCCTCTTCGGTATCGTCATCCTCATCGCTGCTGGCATTGGCGCTCCGCTCGAAATTGCTGCTGGGCGGCATCTGACGGGGGTCGCCTGCAATAATGACCTGCTTGCCCCGTGCCATGGCGCCAATGGCGTCCCAAGTGGTGATCTGGGACGCTTCGTCGAAAATCACGATGTCGAACAGGGTCTGATCGGGCGGCAGATATTGAGCGATCGACAGCGGGCTCATCAACATGCAGGGCGCGAGGCGGGTAAAGGCGTCACCCATTTCGGTGGCCAACTGGCGGATGGGTTTGCTGGGCTTTTGAAGTTGTAACTGGTGCCGCAGGGTACCGAACCCGCTGCTTTTAGCGACGTCATCTTTGCTTGGGATGTTGCCGCAGATTTTGGCGCGAATGTATCGCGAGGCAAGCTCGCTCATCCGGTCATCAATCTTGCGGAAGCGCTCGATGCAATCGGCGTGTTCGCCGGGCATGAAGTTGCGCAGCAGAGGCTCGGCATCCATGCGGTGAAATGCAAACCATCGGGCATAGGCTGTTTCAAATACACCAAGTGTTTCAACTGGCGCATGGTGGCTGTTTTCCAAGCCACTAATCAGGGGGGTTAGGTCGAGCTGAACAGCCTCATCCCTAACGCGCTGCCAGTTCGCCCACTCACGCAGGCGCTGCTCCTGGGTTACAATCGCACCCGCTCGGGCGCGAAGGACAGGGAAATCCGCGCCAGATTCGGCGCTGCAAAGCCGATCAAATGCGGTCACGGCTGTATCCACGTCGCCGTGCGCCTTGCGCAACCGCAACGCGCCACGCGCAATGGCGCCATCGGGAGGCAGCAGTTCGTTCGCATCGACCACCAGTTTAGAGACAGCGGAACGCAGGGCAATCAGGCCATCAGCCGTGTCAGCCTCGGCAGCGATGGCCTGCTTCAGGGCTTCAGCGCGGTTGATCGCGGCCTCAAGATCACCGCGTTGAGTGGCCAGAGCCTGCCAGCCAGGAATCGCTGATGCCTTGAGCGTCAGTGTATCCAACTTCTCCAACGATACGCGCATGGCGGCGAGGTGCGGAAGGTCGGCATCGGGATCGACCTTGGTCGCTGCACCGCCGACCTGCGCCAATTGCCGGGCAACCTTGCGTTTGGCCAGGGTTGCAAGGAACCAGAATTTCGTTCCGGCTTGCGCCCATTCGGCTTGCAAGCTTTCCAGATCTAGCCGCTTGGCGACTTCTGGTGCATAGGCCGCGCTGAGGGCTGCCTCTTCGGCCCGGTAGGCTTCGATGAGGTCAATCGCCTTGCGCGCTGCTTCCACCTTATCCGAAAAATCCGGCGCAAAAGCAAAGCGCAGGTCGTGCCCAAAAGCCGCCAGACACAATTCGGTCAGGCCCAGCAGACGCTTGCCGCGCGCCCTGCCAGCACCTTGGACAGGTATAGTGCTGGCGCCTGACAGACTTTCCAGCGCTGCTTCAAATTCATCAAGCACGACCGGCAACGCCCGAGCTGCGGCGACAATCTGCTCCTGCCAGCCGTTGCTCCACTCCTTGTGGCAGACGCCCGCCAATTCGCTGGGCAAGTCCGCAACACCCTGACGGGCAATGCCAAGCCGCCGGGCAACATCTCGCATGCGCTCCATTTCTTCAACGGTATGGCGCGTTGCAGGTGGGAATGTGAGCTTGGGCGTCTGGTCGTTGCCGTCACGGATGAACCGGCCAATGGCCTGATGGATCGAGTAGCCATTGGCCTCCTGTCTGTGCAAGAGGGCGACGGTGGCATTAAGGCGGTCGCGCAGAATCTGGGCCTCTGCGGCCTCTTTCTCCCACTGTTGGGCCGTGAGATTGTCGCGCGTATCCCAAGCCGTGCCGAGTTGCTTGAGCACCGCCGATTTCGTGGCTTTGGCGGAGTGCAGTTCAAGGCAAAATGGCGCCAATCCCTTGTCGGTCAGACGCCGATGCACAACATCAAGCGCTGCGCGCTTTTCAGCGACGAACAACACCCGCCGCCCCAAGGCAAGGTTGTGGGCAATCATATTGGCAATAGTCTGGGATTTGCCTGTGCCCGGAGGCC
>CAITEF010000664.1 GCA_903891315.1 uncultured Rhodospirillales bacterium
GCGCGATGCCGAGCAGGGCCAACAGAATAAACACCGCAAACGAGCCCGCCACGTCCATCGAGGCGTTCATCTGCATGATCAGCACGCCCAGCCCGCGCTGCGCACCGACAAACTCGCCCACAATGGCACCGACCACGGCAAACACGATGGCGATGTCGAGGCCGGCGAAGATGTAGGGCAAGGCTGAGGGAAAGCGGACTTTCCAGAAAATCTGCCACGAACTCGCCGACAGCGAGCGCAGCAGGTCGATCCGGTCATTGTCCACCGATTTGAACCCGGCCAGCGAGGTGACCAGCAGTGGGAAGAAGGTGAGCAGGCAGACGATGATCACCTTGGACGTCATATTGTAGCCGAACCACAGCACGATGATGGGGGCGACAGCGACTTTCGGCAGACTTTGAAAGGCAGTGATGTAGGGGCGGATGGTGGCTTCCAGCAGCCGAGACTGCGCGATGGCAACTCCCAGGATCAGACCGATCAGGCTGCCGATGATGAAGCCCAGCAGAACCTCGGCGATGGTGATGCCGGAATGCAGCCAATAGCCATCGCGCGCGGTGAACTTCGTCATCAGCCCGTTGGCGAGCGCACGGGCCACGGTGGAGAACGGCGGCAGGATGAAGCCGGGGATATCGAAGACGCGGACGATGAATTCCCACAGGCTGAGGACGGCGATCAGCAGCAACGGCGAGAGGATGTACTCCGGCCGGGCAGCGAGCAGGCGGCGCAGAGGGATGCGCGGGGGCTTGGTCATAGATGCTCTCCCGTTTCTTCTTCGTCATTGCGAGGAGGCAAGACGAAGCAACCCAGGGGAGCCACAAGCTGATTCCTGGATTGCTTCGTCGCAAGTGCTCCTCGCAATGACGGGTAAAAATGCAATGACGGTCTGGAGATCATCAATCGATCCCCCCCTTCTGATGCAACAACTCCCGAATCACCTTCGCCGAAGCCCCGAACTCGGCCGTGGCCATCACGTCCAAATCGCGCGGACGAGCGATCCCGACCTCCACCACCTGCGCCAACCGCCCCGGACGCGGCGTCATCACCAGCACCCGATCCCCCAGAAACACCGCCTCCGGGATCGAGTGCGTGATCAACACCACCGTCTTGCCGGAGCGCTGCCAGATCGCTTGCAGTTCAAGATTCATCTGCTCGCGGGTCATCGCATCCAGCGCGCCAAACGGCTCATCCATCAGCAGAATTTTCGGGTCATGCAGCAAAGCCCGGCAGATCGCCGCGCGCTGTTGCATGCCGCCGGAGAGTTCGGAGGGGTATTTGCCCTCAAACCCTCCAAGTCCCACCGTGTCGAGCAATTCATGGGCCCGCTTGCGTGCCGCTGTTTTCTCCATGCCGAGCACCTCGGCCGGCAGCATCACGTTCTCCAGAATCGAGCGCCAGGGCAGCAAGATCGAGGACTGGAACACCATCCCCACATCCCGCCGCGTCCCGGTCACCTGTGAGCCCGCCAAGGTGATCTTGCCCGACGACGGCGTGATCAGCCCGGCCA
>CAITEF010000665.1 GCA_903891315.1 uncultured Rhodospirillales bacterium
CCCCGCCTCGGTCAGCGCGGCGCAGACTGGCGGGGCGGCCTTATAGACATGCACGCCCTCGAAGCCCGGCGCGAAATGGGTCAGCGTTCCGTCATCGGCCACTGTCTCCGGCACCGGCAGACCATGCGCGCGGCCGAGGAAGAAATCGTCCTCGCCATGGCTGGGGGCTATGTGGACGAGGCCAGTGCCCTGCTCGGTGGTGACGAAATCGGCGGCAAGCAACGGCACGTCGTGATCATAGCCGCGTCCGCGCAGCGGGTGGGCGCAGATTGTGCCGGCGAGATCCGTACCTTTGACCAGGTGGATGACGTGATGGGCGGTGATCTTGGTGGCTTTGCAGAACTCGGGCAGCAGCGCGAGGGAGACGAGGACGGTTTGATGCGCTTTGGCGAGAGCGCCGTCTTCCACCGCGTCGATGCGAACGATAGCGTAGTCGATCTCCGCCCCGTAAGCCACGGCGCGGTTGCCCGGCATCGTCCAGGGCGTGGTGGTCCAAATCACCACTTTCGCACCGGCCAGTTCGGCAACCGGCGAGGAGACCACCGGGAAGGCGACCATGATCGTGGTGGAGGTGTGGTCGTGATATTCGATCTCGGCTTCGGCGAGTGCGGTTTTCTCGACCGGCGACCACATCACCGGGCGCAGGCCACGATAAAGCTCCCCGTTCATCAGGAACTTGCCGATCTCGCCCGCGATGGCGGCTTCGGATGGGAAGTCCATCGTGGCATAGCGATCAGCCCAGTTGCCCTCGACGCCGAGGCGGCGGAATTCTTCGGCCTGGATTTGGATCCATTCGGCAGCGTAGCGGCGGCATTCGTCGCGGAATTGCAGGACCGGGACCTGATCCTTGTCGCGGCCATCCTTGCGATATTGCTCCTCGATCCGCCACTCGATCGGCAGGCCGTGGCAATCCCAGCCCGGGATGTAATTCGCATCCTGGCCGCTCATCTGACGCGAGCGGTTCACGACATCCTTGAGGATCTTGTTCAGCGCGTGGCCGATATGGAGATGGCCGTTGGCGTAGGGCGGGCCGTCATGCAGCATGAACGGCTTGGCCGA
Organism: uncultured Rhodospirillales bacterium; assembly: GCA_903891315.1. Taxonomy (GTDB): domain Bacteria; phylum Pseudomonadota; class Alphaproteobacteria; order Acetobacterales; family Acetobacteraceae; genus CAIQQQ01. The sequence continues at coordinate 1,060 of CAITEF010000665.1, forward strand.
TTTGTTCGCCGCGCGGAGTTTCTCCCACAGGCCGAGGCGCTGCCAACGCGCGAGGATGGTGGGCTCCTTGGCGGGCAGGTCGCCGCGCATCGGGAAATCCGTGGCAGGCAGGAAGACGGTGGCGCGGTAATCCTGCGCCTCGGGGGTGGATGTCTCGGTCATGATGGGGTTATGCGAAGGGGGGGCGGGTATGGTCAAGCGCGGCTCTTGCGCATCGCTTGCGCGGGGGGAGCGGGGCGGTGGGGTGGGGCGGTCTGGTTGAGCGCCGAAATTTCTCGTCATTGCTGGCGCTGGAGGCGACGTGGCGATCCATCGAGCCTTGGGCTCGATCTTTCGATCTCGATGGATTGCTTCATCGCTGTGCTCCTCGCAATGACGGTTGAGTAGATGGCGGGTTGTGAACCATTGACGTGCGTTTAATGTTCTTGTTATGTTCTATTTTCTTGCGTCTGGCCAGTTTGTGTGTCGTTCTATGCGACATGGAATCAACCAGCCCCCATATCCGTCCTGAGCGTGACGCCGCTGCAGAATTGCAGGCGATTTTGCTTGGGCTGCGTGCGGCGTCGGGCGGGTGGGGGCTGGGTGGTGTTTTGGGATGGTTGCTCTCTCCCTGGATTGGGCGCCGGATTGATCGCTGGATCGGGCAACTCGCCACGCAAATGGAACAGATCTTCGCCTTGCTGCGGGCCGGGCATCTGCGGACCGAGGAGGTGGCTTGCGGGCAGGCGGTCGGATTCGGGGAAGGGTTCCCGACACTCGTGTCGGAGGCGGTGATGCAATTGTCGCGCGCTGCCTCACCAGGGGCTGTGCTGGGGCTGCGGCCATTGCGCCGGGCATTGGCGGATCAAGTGCCAGTCGTGACGGCTGCCGAGACGCGGATGCGGTCGGAGTGGTTGCCTGGCATTTGTGCGCTGCGGCCGTCTCGCCGGGGTGAGAACGTGATGCGGCGCGCGGTGTTGGCGCGCATTTCGGCGGAGGGTGTTGGAAAAATGGGTTGGGGCATCGAGCGGAATGGCGACTCAATTGTTCCGGTTTATTATTGAAATGGGTTTTCGGAGAGATTTTCCGGTCATTCAGGAAAAATAGTTGGCCGTATGGTGTGACCCCGAAGGAATCGCGCCAAAAAGGGTTCGGCTTTTGGGAGCGCAGCTTGAAATGCTCGGCTTGGGTTTGGCGCGATTCATTCGAGAATGCACCCTACATGGGTCTTTTCTCTACAGCGTGACCGCCAACAGCGACCGCGCTGCTTCCGCATCGGACAGAATTTGCTGCTTGAGCGCGTCGAAACTGGCGAATTTCTGCTCGGCGCGCAGGAAGCCGATCAGTGCCACGTCAACAATTTGGCCGTAAAGATCCTCGGAGAAATCAAACAAATGTGCTTCCAGCCGGGATTCCATCGTCTCAGCGACCGTTGGGCGGCGGCCGATATTGGCAACACCTGGGATCGTCCGCCCATCCGGCAGTCGGGCGCGCACGGCATAGACGCCGCGTGAGGGCTCCAGATATTGGCCGAGGGCGATATTGGCGGTGGGAAAGCCGATGGTGCGACCGAGCTTGTCGCCATGGGCCACCTCGCCGCTTATCACCCAAGGCCTACCAAGCAACGCGGCGGCGCGTTCGGGGTAGCCGTCCTGCAAGGCGCGGCGGATGCGGGAAGAAGAGATCGGGCCGGATTCATCGGCCAGTTGCGGCACAATCGACAGACCGATACCAAAGCTTTCAGCGCGCTCTTCCAGAAACGCGACATTGCCGCCGCGCCGGTGCCCGAAGGCGAAATCTGCCCCGCAGGCGATATGCACGGCGTGGGCGGCCTGATGCAGAATTTGGCCCACGAATTCCTCAGCGCTCAGCGCTGCGAAGGCGGCATCGAAAGCAATCTCGATGACATGCTGCACGCCCAGCTTGGCCAGATATTCGGCCCGCTGCGCCGATGGCGAGAGGCGAAAGGGCGGGTCGTCGGGCCGGAACAGGCTGCGCGGATGCGGCTCGAAAGTGAGAACACCGAGCTGTGCGTCTGGCCGAGCGGCATGGGCGGCGTGCAGCAAATGGGCGTGCCCCCGATGGACGCCGTCGAAATTGCCCAAAGCGAGCACGAGGCCTTGGGCGTCTGTCGGCAGATTGCGCCAGTCGGTGTGCAGCATAATTGTGTTTCGACCCCCGGTTGGACAAGTTGGCCTGTGCGACCTACACCGCAAACAGAGACGGAGGAAGCCATGACCCAGAAAGCCCGCGACGCTGCCGCCCTGTTGCTTGCCGCCCGCGCTGATCACACCAAGAAGATTGCCGCCCTGCCTGAGGCTTTGCGCCCGGCTGATCGCGCCGAGGCCTATGCGATCCAGCGGATCGTCGCCGAGAGCTTCTCCGGGATTGGCGGCTGGAAAGTGGGGGCTGCGAATGGCTCCGTCGAGCCGCAATGTGGCGCGCTGCCCGCGGTCACCGTGGTGGCGTCACCGGCCACATTCGACGGCAGCACGCGCGAGAATTTTATCGAGGCCGAGATCGCCTTCACCATCGGCCATGATCTGCCGCCCCGCGCCCAGCCCTATACGCGCGAAGAGATCGTTGGAGCGATGGCCACCGCCCATCCGGTGATCGAATTGCTCGACTCACGCTACATCGCAGTCGACGCGGTTGATCCGTTTAGCAACCTGGCCGATTGCCAATCCCATTACGCGCTGATCGTGGGGCCGGGCCGTTCGGATTGGCACGGTGTGGATTTCGATGCCGAGACCGTCGAGCAATACGTTGATGGGGCCTTGCAGAAGACCGGTCGCGGCAATCCGGGGGGCGATATGGTGCGCCTCGTGCAATGGGCCGCCAACACCGGGACGGTCTGGGCGGGCGGTTTGAAAAAAGGCCAGGTGGTGACCTGCGGGTCCTGGACCGGCAAGGCGGCCGTGGCGGCCAAGGCGGATGTGCGGGTGCATTTCCCGTCATTCGGCGAGGCACATGCGAGCTACGTCTGACAGGGGTTAAGCGGGCCGATCAGGCCTGCATCGCCACCGGCTCCGCGCCGTTCGGACCAGCCAGCACCGAACCGCGCCCGAGCACGGCGTCCTCGTGGCGGATGATGCGGCGCACCAGTTTGAGCGCCTTGTAGCAATCATCCGCCTCGGCGGCCTCCACCGCGCGATCGAGTATGTCACGTGCTAGTGCGGAGGTGGTGCTGGCCTGGAACTCCGCGATCAGATGCCGGGCTAGGCTCAGCCCACCCGGGCGTTCGTGGTCGGCGCCGATATAGGCGGTTTGCAGGGCGAAATAGATCCGCCGCCCCGGCGTGTCCGCGTCATCCGGGCCCATGATCTGTTTGCCGAACAGAAACCGGGCATGTGCTGCCAGTTCGATCCGTGCCTTGCTGCGAAAGCGGATCGGCGCGCCATTGACGATCATGAAATCGCCCTGGCGCAGTTCCAGAACCAGATGAGTCATGGTTTTCGTCCCAATCAGGCCACCCTATTGGTGCCCCGCAGGCGAATGATCTCGCAATACAATGA
>CAITEF010000666.1 GCA_903891315.1 uncultured Rhodospirillales bacterium
AGCAGCAGATGCAGCAGATGGCCCAGCCGCAGCAGGCGGCCGCTCCGTCGCCTTGGGGCGCTGCCGCCCAGCCTCAGCCGGCACCGTCGCGTGGTTTCTTGGGCGGTCTGTTCGGTGGCGGTCAGCAATCGGCCCCGCCGCCGCAACAGCAATACGCGCCACCTCCGCAATATGCGCCGCCGCCGCAATACGCCGCCCCGCCGCCGCAATACGCGCCGAATTATCAACCCGGCATGTTCCAGCGCTCCGGCCCTGGCTTCCTCGGCACCGCGCTGACGGCCGCCGCCGGTGTTGCCGGTGGCATCATGGCGGCAGACGCGATCTCTGGCCTGTTTTCGTCGAGCCACGGCGGCGCGCAAGCCGCGTCATTCGGTGCGGGCGCACAGAATCCGGCCTTCTTGCAGCACGACACCAGCGATGCTTCGCCCTGGGGCAGCGCTGCATCCACCGATTCGTTCGACCGCGGCGGTGCTGCGAAATCCTATGACAATGCCTGGACGCAGGCCCCCGACGAGTCTCCGGCGCAGGATAGCGGCTGGCAGGATGCCCAGAAACAGACCGATAGCGGCTGGCAGGATGCCAGCGGCGGCAGCGACAGCGGCTGGACCGACGACAATAGCTGAGCGTAACGTGGCTGGAGGAAGCCAGTGACTCAATTTGCTGGCTTCTCTCCGGCCGCTCTCGGTTTCTTCACCGATTTGGCGGCAAACAACGACCGCGCTTGGTTCACCGACAACAAGCCACGTTACGAACGAGACGTGCTGGAACCACTGCGCGCATTGCTCGGAGCCGCCATTGTCGGGCTCGCCGCACGCGACATCCCGCTGGGCAATGACCCGGCCAAGGCGATCTTTCGCATCCATCGCGATGTGCGCTTCAGCAAGGACAAGAGCCCTTACAAGACCCATGCAGGTGCCGTGCTGGCGCGCGATGGTGGCAAGTCACCAGATGGCGGCATTGTCTATTTTCACCTCGCCCCGGAAGGCTGCTTCATGGCGGCTGGGTTTTATGTCCCGGAACCCGCGAGGCTGAGCGCGTTGCGTGAGGCGATCTTCGTTGAGCCCGCGCGCTTCCAGGCCATTCTCGACGATCTCGCCCGACACGGACTCGAACTCTCTGACGAGGAGAGTCTCACGCGGCTGCCGCGCGGCTACGAGGACGCCACGGGCGAGAATCTGGTCGCTTGGCTGAAGCTGAAAAGCTACCTCGTCCGCCGGAAACTCAGCGAGCAGGAGGTATTCTCCGCTGACCTGCCGCAGAAACTGATCGATTTCGCCGAAGCCTGCATGCCGCTGCTGCGCTTTGGCTGGCAAGCGCTGGCCACCATCGACCCGTCCGATCTCAAGCGGCAGAAATAGCCCACTCGCGCTTCAATAGATCTCGTAGCGGACAATCAACGTCAGCGTCGCATTGTCCTCCGGCGTGTTGATCGGGAATGACGGCAGCTTGGTGTGGCCGAACGTGGCCAGCGTCTGCAAATCCAGCCAGCGTGACCCTGAATGCTGCAAGATCTCTGGGTTTGAGGTGTAGCCACGCCGGTCGACATCGATGCGGATGATCACCGTGCCGGATTGCCGGTCGCGCACCGCCTCGTCCGGGTAGCGGCGATGCTCGATCCACCATTCATGCAATTGCCGCAGCCAGTCGCTGCCCAGTTGTGCGCCCTCGACTTGGACGTCGGACGACATGTCGCTCTCGTTGCGGCGCGGCGCGTCCTGGGCGAAACGCTCGACCGGGCCGATGGAGAGATCCATCGCGTTGTGATTCTGATTTTCCTGTGCCGGTGGGCGATTTGACGGCGGCTGTTTCGGCGTCGGGCGCTGCGCGAAAGGCGAGTTGGTCACCAAGGGCGAGAGTGGGATCACCGGCTTTTCGGGCTGCGGTTTTGTCACCTGTTTGGCAGGCTTGGGCGGTGGTGGCGGCGGTGCAGGCGCAGGTTGCGGCGGTTGCTCAGGACGAAACAACACGCCGTCCGGTACGCTTGAGGTTGGCGGTGCCGTGGGGCGCGGCGGCGTGGGCGGCGTCTCTGGTTGCGGCGGCGTGGGCTTGGCGTCTTCTTGCCGTTCGACCGGCTTTTCCGGTTGCGGCTCGACCTGCGGCTTCGGCGTGGGCTGCGGGCTCGATTGCTGTGGCACCGGCGATGGCGGTGGCGCAGGCGTGCTCGCCGAGGCGGGTGCCGAACTCGTCTTGTTCAGCTCGGTCTCCACCTGCCACTCCACCGGCGACGTTGCCTGGGAATCGTTCAACGGTGCGTGCGGCTTCTCGCGCAGAATGATGAACAGCGCCAACAAATGCAGCAGCAAGGAGATCACCGCGGCTGCGATCACCCAGCGGCTGCGGCGTGACAGTCTGGTCCGGAACCGACGGCGTACGTCGTCATCGGCTCCGGTCAGGGTCGTTGGCAGTCGCGGCACGAGACGGTTGGACAATAGCATGCGAAATGAGCCTGGTTGCAGCGGTTGTGCGATGGTTCGCAGCGTTTCATCAAGCACATCGCCCAACTCAGTCGGCGCATGGGCGAGATGTCATGTGCTGGAGAGGCGCTTGCAACCGCCACCGACGCACGGCCATCATGCTGCATGACCAGCCCTGATCAGCGTGCCGAGCGCGGCCTAGCCCTTCTGCAGCAGGCAATATCCGCGGGCCGCATCCCCGGCGGGGTGATCGGCGTGCTCGATCTCGCCACTGGCGCGCGCGCGGTTCGGGCGGCAGGCTCGGCGCAACTTGTGCCGGATCGGCGCGAGATGCGGGTGGACTCGATCTTCGACCTCGCCTCCGTCACCAAGCCGGTGTTTACCGCCACCCAACTGCTGCGCCTGGTCGAGGCCGGGCGGATCGGGCTGGATGACACGCTCGCCAGCGTGATCCCCGATCTGCGACAATACGACGTGGCCGGAGCGGCGGAGCGGCGGCTGACATTTCGTCAATGCCTCGTGCACCAGACCCAATTGCCGCCGGTCTGGCCGGTCTACACTTATGGCGACGACCCGGATCGGCTGCGCGCCTTCATTCTGCAATGCCGCTGGATCGGCGCTGATCCGGGGCCCGTCGCCTATTCCGACATCAATTACATGCTGCTCGGCGTCGCGCTGGAGCGTTTGCACGACAAGCCTTTGATCGCGATTGACCCCGGCCCCGGCTTCAGCTTCTGCCCCGATCCGGCCCTGTGCGCAGCCACCGAGCATTGCCGCTGGCGGGGGCGGGTGATCTGTGGGCAGGTGCATGATGAGAACGCCTACGCGTTGGGTGGTGCTGCCGGTCATGCCGGTCTGTTCGGCACGGCGGATGCGTTGCTCGATTATGCCGCTGATCTGATGGGAGGGCGGCTGTTGGGTGATGCGATGCGCGCCGAGATGTTCCGCCGCCATGGCCAGACCCGGACCGTGGGTTGGGAGGCGATGGGGGCGGGCTGGCTGGGCGGTGATCGTTGCTCGCCTGCCAGCATCGGACATACCGGTTTCACCGGCACCGGATTGTGGATCGACCCGGAATCCGGGCTTTCCTGGGTGTTGCTGACCAATCGGGTGCATCCGAGCCGCCATACAGAATCCGGCATCGCCACGTTGCGGCGCGCGGTCGGTGCGACCGTTGTATGATATATCCTGTCGTATTTACCGAAACGGTCACTTGTTGCTAGGCGAGCGACGCAAACTCGGGTAGAGTGGGGGTGCTGGCGGGGCTGGACGACCTCAAGCTGCCGCGGCCAGAGCGGCGATGCTCGCCGTGTCTGACGCAGTTTAGATCGCCTGGTATCCCCCTGCCGAGCCACCACCAAAGGACGAGTTTCTCTTGAGCATGACCAACCATGGCCGCGGTCGCAAATCGCGCGGTCGCGGCTTCGACGACGATTTCGGCTCCGACCGTTCCTCGCCGTTCAATGAACCCCGCAGCAGCTACGGTGGTGACCGTGGCGGCTTCGACCGGGCTCCCGCAATGGACACCCCCCGCTATGGCGCGCCGCCGGTTGGCTTCGGCCCCGAGTTGAGCGCCTCGGTGAAGTGGTTCAACCCTGAAAAGGGTTTCGGCTTCGTCGAGCTGTCTGACGGTTCGGGCGATGTGTTCCTGCACATCAACGCCCTCACGCCGTCCGGCCATCAGGCGGTTTCCCCCGGTGCCACGCTGCGCGTGCGCGTTGGCCAGGGCCAGAAGGGTCGTCAGGTCACCGAGGTTCTCTCGGTCGACGAAAGCACCGCCCAGGCTCCGCAGAGCCGTGGTCCCGGTGGTCCCGGCGGCGGAATGGGTGCAGGCGGCCCCCGCATGGGCGCTGGTCCGCGTCGTCCGGCCCTGCCGGGTTCCGGCCAGGAAATGAACGGCACCGTGAAGATGTATAACGCGATCAAGGGCTTCGGCTTCGTTGCCGTCCCGAACGCGGAAAAGGACGTCTTCGTCCACGCCTCGGTCCTGCAGCGCAACGGCCTAACCGCCCTGTCCGAAGGGCAGAGCGTTGTGGTTGAAGTGGTTCAGGGCACCAAGGGTCCGGAAGCCATCTCAGTTCGCGTTGCCTGATCGGCGGCACAGTTGCATGAGACGAAAAGGCCAGGGACAACCCCTGGCCTTTTTCTATTTGGGGAGCCTTCGCTGATGACACTCTGGGTCCGTTGCCACCATGCGGGGGAAGCGCTCTATGGCATCCTGGAGGATGGCCAGATTGCGTTGCATCGCGGACTGCCCTGGAGCGGTGCCGAGCCCACCGGCGAGCGCATTCCCGCCGAAGGTGCCGCACTGCTCGCACCGGTGCAGCCTGGCAACTTCATCGGCCTGTGGAACAATTTCCACGCCGCTGCCACCAAGCATGGCTATGCGATCCCAGCCAGCCCGCTCACCTTCCTCAAATCACCATCGTCGATCATCGGCCCGGAGGCCGAGATCGTCTCGCCGCCATTCTATGAGGGGCGTATTCTGTTCGAAGGTGAACTCGGGATCGTCATCGGCGCCGCACTGCACAACGTAAGCGAGGAAGAGGCCGAGGCGGGCATTTTTGGTTTCACCTGTGTCAATGATGTCACGGCGCTCGACCTGCTGCAGGCTGACCTCAGCTTCGCACAATGGGCGCGCGCCAAAGGCTGCGCCACGTTCGGCCCGGTCGGCCCGGCAATTGCGACCGGCATCGACTGGCGCACGCTCTCGGTGAAGACCCTGCTCAACGGACGCGAGCGGCAGAACTACCCGGTGTCAGACATGATCTTCGCGCCGCCCGCCATTGTCAGCCAAATCTCGCGCGAATTCAGCCTGTTGCCCGGTGACCTGATCGCCTGTGGCACTTCGCTGGGCGCGCTGCCGATGAAGCCGGGCATGGTGGTGGAGGTGGTCATCGACGGGGTCGGCGTGCTGCGCAACCGCGTCGCGGGCGGTTGAGGTGAGCAGGGATTTGCCGCGAGGCCGCGCATCGGGCTTTCGTCTGCGCCCAGTTCATGGCACATGTCGGGATAACGCGCGGCCCGTCCGCCTCCCTCGATGTCACCGGTTGAACGCAGCATGACTGAGTCCGATCCCAGCCACGCGTCCGATACTCACCAAGGCGGCCTGCCCGCCGATTGGGCGTTGTCGCGCGTCGCCGAGGCGGTGTCGCGTGCGTCCAATCTGCAGGTGCCGCAGCCGGACCAGCCGGTCGCGCCCCGTCCGCCGGAACCACGTGCTGTCACCGCGCAAGCCGCACCCAAGGAACCGCCAGCCATGCGTGATGTCGACCCCGATATCTTCGGTGCCCTTGGGGACTGGCAGGAGCGCCAAGCGCTCACCCAGCCCCGCGCCCGAGAGGTGCTTCGCCCAGCAGAAGACAACCGGTACACCCCGCCGCCGCAATATCAGGCTCCGTTCGCGCAGCAGCCGGCGGCGCAACCATCCCAGCCGCTGCCGACACAAGCGGCGATGGCGGCCGAGCCCGAGGCCGCGACGGACGAGGCTCCGGCGCGAGCGAAATTCACCGCCACCGGTTTGGCCGGAAGCCTGCGCTTCTGGCGGGGGGCGACAATCGTGTTCGCCCTGATTTCGCTCGGTCTGCTGATCTCCAGCCTCAACCGCCCGCCGCGATTCGACATCGCCATCGCCCCGATCGGCGTGGTCAACGCGCCCGCGCCGCTCTTCCTGGCCGAGACCGCGGCCACGCGCATTCGGTTGACCGCATTGGCCGACATCGAGGTGCCTGCCGCCAACGATCTGCAATTGTGGATGTTCGCGCCCAACTCCGACAAGCCGATCTCGCTCGGTGTGCTGCCGATCTCCGGTGGCGTGTTCACCCCGGCCGCCCCGCCGGTGGAGGGTTCACGACTGGTGATCTCGCTGGAGCCCCATGGCGGCAGCACCGGCGGCAAGATCACCGGCAAGGTGCTCTATGGCGGCACGCTGGCAAATCGCTAATCTCTGGGGGACATAACCCCGGATTGCCGCCATGAATGCCGCTCTCGACACCGTTCTCGCCGCCGCCCGCGAATTTCTTGGCGAGAGGTTGACCACCAATCTCTCCTTGCGCGAGCAGCACAGCCACGGCGAAGACACCATCACGCCGGTGCTGCCCGATGCGGTCGCATTTGTGGCCACCACCGAGGAAATCTCCCGCTTGCTCGCGCTCTGCCACGCGCACGGCATCCCGGTTGTCCCATTCGGCGCAGGCACGTCGCTGGAAGGCCATGTGACGCCGGTGCGCGGCGGCATCACCATCGATCTCGGCCGGATGACCGCAATCCTGGGTGTGAATGTCGAGGACATGGATTGCCGCATCGAGGCGGGCGTCACCCGCCAGCAGCTCAATGCGCATCTGCGTGACCTGGGGTTGTTCTTCCCGGTCGATCCCGGTTCGGTCTCCACCATTGGCGGCATGGTTGCCACCCGCGCATCGGGCACCAATGCGGTGCGTTACGGCACGATTCGAGAGAACGTCCTCGGGCTGACCGTCGTGCTGCCCGACGGACGGGTGATCCGCACCGGTGGGCGGGTGCGCAAATCGGCCAATGGCTACGACCTCACCAGGCTGATGATCGGCAGCGAGGGCACGCTTGGGATTGTCACCGAAATCCAACTCCGCCTCTACGGAATCCCGGAGGCGATCTCGTCGGCGATCTGTCAGTTCGGCACGCTGCAGGGGGCTGTGGAGACGGTGATCGGCATTCTGCATGCGGGCATCCCGGTGGCACGGATGGAACTGCTCGACGAGGTGCAGGTGGCGGCCTCCATCGCCTACTCCAAGCTCGACGATCTCGATGCAGCCCCAACCTTGCTGTTCGAATTCCACGGCACCCAGGCCGGTGTGGCCGAGCAGGCGCAGCTTGCCGAGGAGTTGGCGGTTGATCACGACGCACGCGGCTTTCGCTGGGCGGTGACCAATGAAGACCGCAACAAGCTCTGGCAGGCACGGCATGACGCCTATTGGGCCTCTCTCGCGCTGAAACCCGGTCACAAATCGCTGACGACGGACGCCATCGTGCCGATCTCGCGTCTGGCCGAGGCTGTGCTTGGCGTGAAGGAAGATATCGAGGCCTCGGGTTTCATCGCCCCCATCGTGGGCCATGTCGGCGACGGCAATTTTCACACATTGATCCTCTACCCCGAGGGCGATCTGGCCGCACAGGAGCGCGCGCTCGACCTCGACCGCAAGATCGTCGCCCGCGCATTGTCGCTCGGCGGGTCGTGCAGCGGTGAGCACGGGATCGGGATCGGCAAGCGGGAGTTTCTGGAGCAGGAAATCGGCTCGGAGGCGTTGGCGGTGATGCGCAGCATCAAGGTGGCGCTCGATCCCAAGGGGATCATGAACCCGGGCAAGATGTTTC
>CAITEF010000667.1 GCA_903891315.1 uncultured Rhodospirillales bacterium
CCGTGGCGCTGCGGAATGTGTCCACGCCGCCTAGTGCTGATGCGAGGAACGTTCAGGCACAAGCAGCGTCGCAGACTTCGGCCCGCGGCCAAGGCTGCGTAATGTCCGAGCCTGCCGCGGCGAGATCGGACAGTCCATGGCTCGGAATCTGGCGATGGCAGATTGGCCGGCTGCCCAACTCAATGGCGAGGCCTGTAGACAGGCTTGGGAGGTATCAGTTGCCCTACAAAACCCTTATGATCCATCTCGGGGTCGGACGGCCACACACTGAATTGTTGAGGGTTGCTGGTGAACTTTCGAACACACTAGGGGCTCGGATGGTGGGCGTCGCAGCCTGCCAGCCCATGGAAATGATCTATTCCGACGGTTATACCGGCGGCGCGGCGCTTGCAGATTGCCAGGACGAGTTGATTTCAGAGCTGCACACTTCCGAAAGCGAGTTTCGCGAAGCCCTGAAGTCCAGCAAGGCGCCCCTGGAATGGCGATCAGCCTACACGACCGAAGGTTTGCCATATTACCTTGTCAGCGAAGCTCGCTGTGCCGATCTCATCCTTACCAGCGCGGCAAGCGCAGATCCGTTCGACTCATCCCGGCACGTCAGCGTCGGTGATTTGGTGATGCGCGCCGGCCGCCCTGTCCTCGTCGTGCCGCAGGCGGGTGCAAAGGTTCCGTTCGAAAGGATCGTCATCGCCTGGAAGGATACGCGAGAAGCGCGACGAGCAGCAGTCGATGCCCTGCCCTTGCTGGCACTGGCGAAGCAGGTGACGATCATCGAGGTCGCAGATAAGGCCGATCTGCCGAATGCGCTCCGCAGAGCGGAAGACATCGTTCATTGGCTTGCAGGGCACGGGATCCATGCGACTCCGATCGCCGCGGCCTCGCACGGCAGCGACGCCGACCGCCTTGAAGAGCTATTGAAGGACCAAGGCTGCGATCTCGTTGTCGCCGGTGCCTATGGGCACAGCCGCTTTCGCGAATGGGCATTTGGCGGCGTCACGCACAGTCTGTTGCAGGCAGAGCGGTGCGCCTTGCTGTCGCACTGAATGGGCTACGACATGATGCACGCAATGGTAATGAACAAGGTTGGTGGGCCTCTGGTTTGGACAAACCTGCCCGATCGCGATCCCGGACCGGGCGAGATCCGGGTCAAGGTTGCGGCATGCGGAGTGTGCCGCACGGATCTGCATGTTCTTGATGGCGAACTGCCAGATCAGCATGTGCCGATCATTCCCGGGCACGAGATTGTCGGTCGAGTCGATGCGCTGGGTGCCGGTGTTGATTCGCTGCGCCTGGGTGAGCGGGTTGGCGTACCCTGGCTTGGACACACTTGCGGGATATGCCCTTACTGCTTGGGTCATCGGGAGAACTTGTGCGACGACCCATTGTTCACGGGCTATACGCGTGACGGTGGTTTTGCGACCTCGGTCATCGCCGACGCAAGATTTGCCTTCCCGCTGGGCGAAGTTGGCGAAGACGCCGCACTGGCTCCCCTGCTGTGTGCCGGGCTCATCGGCTGGCGTTCGCTTGTCATGGCTGGCGAAGCGAAACGGATCGGCCTTTATGGATTTGGTGCAGCGGCCCACATCATTGCCCAGGTCGCGCGATGGCAAGGGCGATCAGTCTATGCATTTACCCGGCCGGGAGACAAAGCGGCGCAAGATTTTGCCCGGAGCCTCGGCGCGGTCTGGGCTGGCGATTCGGACAAAGCGTCACCGGTGCCGCTCGATGCGGCGATTATTTTTGCCACCGTTGGCGCCCTCGTTCCATTGGCACTGAAGGCGATACGCAAGGGCGGAACAGTTGTTTGTGCCGGCATACATATGAGCGACATTCCCGGCTTTCCCTACAATCTCCTTTGGGAAGAGCGCCGGTTGATCTCTGTTGCCAACCTGACGCGACAGGACGGGCTCGATTTTCTGGATCTCGCGCCGAAAGTCGGCATTGTCACCCACACGACCATCTACCCGCTCCGCAAGGCCAACGAGGCACTGGCAGACCTGCGGGGAGGCAGGTTTGAGGGCGCCGCCGTCTTGGTGCCGTGAGCTTTGGGAAATCGCCACGCTCGGCAGCAAGGCCGCTCGCGCGCTATGTTGAGTAGTTTCCGATGCTGCCTCCGAATTCAGGCCTGACTAATGTCCGGTTGCTGGATCCGACTTTCCGCTGCCGGACCCAGTAAACTGCCTCAGTGCCAGACGGCTTTTCGAGCCGCCCCACTCTCATAAGTGAACGCTTAGGAGCTTTTATGTCCAATGACCGTCAACTTCAGGAAGCCGTACTTGCTGAATTAACTTGGGAGCCAAGCATTACCGCGGCTCATATTGGCGTCACAGCCGATGATGGCGTGGTCACGTTGACCGGAACTGTACCGCATTATCTCGAAAAGCGAGCAGCTGAACGTGCCGCTGCGCGGGTGAAGGGCGTCAGGGCCGTTGCTGAAGAGCTCAAGGTCGAGCTCCCCGGGCCGATGAAGCGTGACGATACCGAAATTGCACGCGCTGCCGTCGATCGCCTGTTCTGGGAAACGTCCGTCCCGGGCGACGCCATCAAGGTCAAGGTCGAGCAAGGTTGGGTGACGCTTACCGGCGAAGTCGAATGGCACTACCAGAAGGATTCTGCCGAGCGCATGATCCGGGGCCTCATGGGCGTTGTTGGCGTCTCGAACCTGACCACGATCAAGCCGCGTGTGAACACGAGCAACCTCGAACATGACATCAATGTTGCTCTCCATCGCTCATGGTTTGCCCCCAAGACAATCAGCGTCAGCGCAGATGGCGGAAAGGTCAAGCTGACCGGAACCGTCCATACGCCGAGCGATCGCTGGAAGGCGGGATCGACAGCCTGGGCCGCAAGCGGCGCAACCGAAGTCGAGAACGACCTCATCGTCACAGCCTGATTGCCACTCTTCGCCGGCCCCAATGGGGTCGGCGGACTGGGTGCTTTTGATCGTTGATGGAGGTTGGAAAAGCATCATGGCTGTGGACCGACGAGAAGTCTTGATCGGTGGTGGATCAGCAGCAATGGCCGTTGCCGTCGCGACGTGATTTGTCAGGTCAGCGACCCGACACCGTGATGCGCTTCGGCCGCGGTCCCGCCTTGCCGTACTCAGCTCGCCGCACGTTGTCCGCTGTGCCAGCTTGATGATCGACTGCGGCAAGGTATTGCACCACTCGATCCTCAGCCTGCGTTGAAATCGACAAATCGCGCGACTGGAACGACATTCCACCGTGTAATTACCGGCACTTCGGGGTGCCCGGGCTTCGGCCCCAGAATGCTTACCGATGCCGGATCCAGCACAAGATGTTCGGCAGCCTCGCCAGCAAGGCCGGCCCAGCGCGCTGCCAGGACGCTGCCGAACTGGGCATGCGAAAACATTGCGATGGGGCCCGGTAATAGCTTGAGCCGCAGCAAGAGCCGATCCGCGCGGGTGACGACCTGCGCGAGTGTCTCTCCGCCAGGGCATCCATCCCGAAATACATTCCAGCCGGAATTGATCTGCCAAATGTCGGCAGTGAGCATTCCTTCGTAGTCACCATAGTCCCATTCAACCAGGTCTGGTTCGACAATCGCCTCGACGCCCGGTTCGGCCAGCGCGCAAGTCCGGCGTGCGCGCTGGCGCGGGCTGGTCAGGACCACAGTGAAGTGGGCCGACTTCAGCAGCGGCACCAATTCGCGAGCCATTTCCTCGCCATGTCCGGTCAATGGGATGTCGGTGTGGCCGGTGTGTTGCCCCGTAAGGGACCAGGCCGTTTCGCCATGCCGGATCAGATAAAGGGTGGGCAATCCTGCTGTTGAGGCACGTTGCATCACCGCGGAGAGTCGGTTGAAGGGTCATATTCCCCTCGCCGAGCCGCATGGTTGCAGCGGGCGCGATGGAGGAGCGATGCTTGTGCAAGGCCGATGTTGTCTTCCTGACCGGCCCACAGGGCCAGTGCGGGTTGCTGGATCGCGCGCGCGTATGAAAAAGCCAGGGGCCAGGGCATCCTCGAGCGAAATGGTGCGTTCATGTCGTTAAGTCGGGCGCAAGCCAGTTCGGGCGATTGCCCCCCCGAAAGGAAGGCGATCCCGGGCACCGCAGCGGGCACCGCGCGCAGCAGGCATTTTAATGTGGCATCGGCAACCTGTCCGACCGTCGGCTGTTCGCGGCAGGCAGTTCCCGGCAGGACCATGTTCGGCTTCAGGATCATGCCTTCGAGCAGAACTTTGTTCGCGGATAGCTGGGCGAACACCGCTTCCAGGATCGACCGGCTCAACCGGCCGCAGGTTTCCATGTCATGGTCGCCCTCCATCAGCAGTTCCGGCTCGACGATCGGCACCAGCCCGGCTTCCTGACATAGTGCGGCATAGCGAGCCAGGGCATGAGCATTGGCCGCGATGCAGGCGGTGCTCGGCATGCTATCCCCGGCACTGAACACGGCACGCCATTTGGCAAAGCTGGCACCGATCGCTGCATAATCTTGCAATCGCAGACGAAGGCCATCGAGGCCCTCGGTGATGCTGTCCCCTGGAAAACCGGCAAGGGGCTTCACGCCGGTATCAACCTTGATCCCGACGAGAATGCCGGCATTGACCAACACCTGGCCAAAGGGAATTCCGCCGGCCGTCGCCTGATGCATGGTTTCATCATAGAGGATCATTCCGCTGATCGACTTTCCGATTTCCGGAGTGGTCACGATCAGTTCGCGCCATCGGCGACGGCTTTCTTCAGTCTGCTCGATGCCAATATCTGCAAACCGGCGGTTGCAGGTGCCGTTGCTCTCATCGATCGCCAACAGCCCTTTTTCGTCCGCTACAAGTCGCGCGGCAATATTGGCCAGGTCCATGTCGCTCACGCAGGTTTGCCCCAGGCCCAATCGCGTATCTCGGACATGTCCTGCCCATGCGCATCGATGTAGTGGGTGTGCGCGACAAGCTTGTCGCGCATCGCCTGCACAAGATAGGCGCCCCGGCTTCCGGTTTGGGGCAATTGGTTCACCGCATCGATGACGAGGTGGAAGCGATCGAGCCTGTTCTGCACCCGGATATCAAACGCGGTCGTGATCGTGCCTTCTTCCTGATAACCGTGCACATGCATATTGCGGTTTGTGCGGTGATAAGTCAGGCGCTGCACCAGCCCGGGATAGCCATGGAAGGCGAAAATCACCGGCCGGTCGCGGGTGAACAGCAAGTCGTAGTCGACATCGCTGAGGCCATGTGGATGCTCGGCGCAGGGCTGAAGCTTCATCAGATCGACCACATTGACGACGCGAACCCGGATCTCGGGCAGCGCTTCGCGCAGGATTGTAACTGCAGCGAGCACCTCCAGCGTTGGCGTGTCGCCGCAGC
>CAITEF010000668.1 GCA_903891315.1 uncultured Rhodospirillales bacterium
CGAAAACTCATCGTCATCGCCAACGCAAAGCTCAGGGACGCACGCATCGCGCAAACGATACAAGTGAGTTGATGACGAGGATTTGGCGTGAAGCGCGGAAATCGGCACGAACCGAGGCTCAAGATGTTTGACGCGCGTCAGATAACCCACTTGACAGACAGTCAGTAACGAGGCGAGGCTTCGGTCCTAAGACGGGCGATAAGACCTGTTATGGGAGACGGAATGTCAGTTGGCAGCCTTACCACCACGCATCCGCAGGCCGGGGTAAAACCCGGCTTCTCGCGGCTGTGGCGGGAGGGAGGCAATCTGCTCGGCATGGGCTCCGTCCTGCTGGTGACGGCAGCCCTGGTGCTGGCGCCGGTCCTGGCCATTCTCTACGGCAGTTTCCGCACCCGCCCACCGGGTGCGCCGCGTGCAGCCTATACATTCGCCAAGATTGAGCAGGCCTGGGGCGGGCTGTTCACCGGCGATTGGACGCAGGCGCCGACCATCAACACCATTCTCCTCGCCGTGCCGGTGACATTGTTTGCCACTGCACTCGGCGCGCTGCTCGCCTGGGCGGTGACGCGCACCGACATGCCGGGGCGGCGGGTTTTCGAAATTCTGTTTCTGTTGCCGCTGCTCTATTCGCCGTTGGTCAGCGTGATCGGCTGGACAGTGCTGGCCGATCCGAATGCCGGGCTGATCAATCAGCTCTGGAGCGGGCTGATCGGCCAGAATGTGGCGCTCGTGGACGTGTATTCTTATGGCGGGATCGCCATGGTGATGGTGTTCTTCTTCGCGCCCTATTCCTATTTGCTCTGCGCCGGTTCGTTCCGCTCGCTCGACTCCACACTGGAGGAGGCCGCCGCGATGTCCGGAGCCGGGCTGGCGCGGCGGCTGTCTTTCGTCACCCTGCCGATCATGCGCGCGGGGATTGGCGCTGCGGCGTTGTTCATCTTCACGCTTTCGCTCGAACAATTCGCCATTCCGGGATTTCTCGGCGCGCACATCCATTTCGACACGCTCGCCTACACAATCTACATGCGCACCTCCTCCTATCCGGCCGATCTGCCGGGGGCGGCGGCGGGCGGATTGCTGCTGCTGGTGCTGTCGAGTGCGGGACTGTTCGCCTATCGCCGGGTGACCCGGCATGCCGGGCGCTACGTCACCGTGACCGCGCGCGGTTATCGCCCGGTGCCGACGGCATTGGGCCCGGGCGGCTATGTGCTCGCTGGCGTGTGTGGTTTGTTGTTCTTCATCGGCGTCGGCCTGCCGCTTGGCGCCGTGCTGCTGCGGGCGTTGCTGCCGGTGCGGACGTCGTCAGTCGAGTTGTCGTCGCTGGGCTGGGGGAATTTCGACGCCCTGCTTCACGCCGAGGACATTCTGCTCGGATTTCGCAACACCGCCTGGCTGTCGCTGGGGGCGGCGAGCCTGTGCGGAGTGCTCGGTCTGCTGATCGGATTTCTGGTGGTGCGGCGACGCTCCTGGTCGGTCTCCGCGTTGGATTATCTCGTCGCCTTGCCGATCGGCGTGCCAGGGACGGTGTTCGGCGTCGGCATGGTCTGGGCCTATGTCGGCACCCCGATCTATCTCACGCTCGGCATTCTGCTGCTCGCCTTCGTGGTGCGCTATCTGGTTTATGCGGTGCGCACGGTGGGCAGCGGATTGATGCAGATCGACCCGGTGCTGGAGGAAAGTGCGGCGATCTCCGGCGCGGGGGCGTTGCGCAGTTTTCTCTTTGTTGATCTGCCGCTGCTCAAGCCCTCGGTGGCGTCGGCGTGGTTGCTGGTGTTCCTGGTGGTGATGCGCGAGATCAGCGCAAGTGTGATCCTTTACGGTCCGAATTCGGTGACGCTGCCGGTGCTCACCTGGTCCTATCTCAATGACGGCTCCTACGGCATCGCCAGCGCGCTCGCGATTGTGCAGGTGATCACCGTGGGGCTGGTCGTTGTGGTGATGCGCGCCCTGTTCGGCGCCGATATTCGTGCGCGGTCGGAGTAGGCGATGACGACAGTCTCCATCACCGGCCTGCATCGCCGTTTCAGCCCGCAATTCGGCATCGAGGGGCTGGATCTCGAATTGGGTGAGGGCGAGTTTGTGACACTGCTCGGCCCGTCCGGATCGGGCAAGACGACGACGCTGCGGATTTTGGCGGGGCTGGAAAAGCCGGATTCCGGGAAGGTTGTGGTGGGTGGCCGGGTGATGAACGATGCGGGCGTGTTCGTCCCGCCGCACCGCCGCCGAATGGGGATGGTGTTCCAAAGCTACGCCGTCTGGCCGCACCGCACGGTCTACGAAAACGTCGCTTTCCCGCTGAAAGTCCAGGGCGTCTCCCGCGACGAGGAGCGCAAGCGCGTCGCGGAGATGCTCGATCTGGTCGAACTGCAATCCGGCACCTTCGCCGAGCGGTACGCCAACCAGCTTTCCGGCGGCCAGCAGCAACGCGTCTCGCTCGCCCGCGCACTGGTCGCCCGCCCCGACGTGGTGCTCTACGATGAGCCGCTGTCCAATCTCGACGCCCGCTTGCGCGACGTGATGCGCACACTGATCCGCGACATCCACAACCGGATCAAGACCACCTCCCTCTACGTCACCCATGACCAGTCCGAGGCGATGGTGCTGTCGGACCGCGTTTGCATCATGGATCGCGGTCGCATCGTGCGGCAGGACACGCCGCGCGGTCTTCATGCGCGACCGGACAGCCGCTTCGTCACCGAGTTCCTCGGCGGGGCGAATATTCTGCGCGTCGAGACGCACGACAAAGCCAGCGGCGAGTTGCGGCTGGCGAGTGGTGCGGTGATGCGGGCGACGCAGTGGCCCGAGGGAACGCCCGAACATTTCGTCATTCGCCACCATCACGTCGCCCTGCTGCCGCAGGGCATGCAGGCGGAGAACGTGCTCGATGTGGTCGTGCGCAGTTCGGAATTCCTCGGCGACCGCGTGCGGCTGACGTTGGAGAGCGAGGGCGGGTTGGTGCTGGTGGCCAGCATGGTGCCGCCGCAGGTCGAAATCATGCCGGGGGCCGCGTTGCGCGTGGTGTTGCCGGTCGAACATTGTCTGGTGATCTGAAGGGAGCGAACGCGATGGCAACCGAGGTTGCACGAGCCTTAAGAGACAAAACCGCAATCAGCGGTGTCTCGATGATGATGGGGGATTATCCGGATCGCACCGCGCTCTCGCTGGCGGTCGAGGCGTTCCAGTTGGCGCTCGACGATGCCGGGATGTCGCATCACGAGATCGACGGGCTGATGTGCCTGTCCTACGGCTCGGATTACGACCGCTTCCTGGAAGCCACCGGCGTTGAAACCCGTTACGCCTTCCAGGGCTGGACGCACGGTCGTTTCGTGCAGCCGACTTTGCATCAGGCGGCGATGGTGGTGGCGAGTGGGATGGCCAATGCGGTCGCCATCGTGCACGGCAAGAAACACAAATCCTATGGCCAGCCGATGGACCACGAAATGTGGCGGCAGGGCCTCGGCCCGCATGGCGAAAGCCCGGCCTATGGCGGCTTCGGCCCGGCACTCGCCCCCGCACTCGCCGTGCAGCGCTATTTCCACATGTATGGCGGCAAGGACGGTGATCTGGCACCGATTGCGATGACGCTGCGCAAGCACGCCCAGCTCAATCCGAACGCGATGCGCCGCCAGGACATGTCTCTCGACGACTACATGAATTCGCGCTGGATCATGGAACCGCTGCGGCTGTTCGATTGCTGCCAGAACAATGATGGAGCGGCGTGCATCATCGTCACCACCGCCGAGCGGGCGCGCGATTGCAAGAAGCCGCCGGTCTATATCTCGGGCTTCCAAGGCGTGCACGCCGGGCGCCAGCGCCACAACTTCACCCTGCCGGGCCTGGGTGTCGCGCAGCAGGACGTGTTCGAGTTCACGCCGAGCAAAGAGGACATGTACGTCTACGACATGGCGGGCGTCGACCGGAAAGACGTCGACATGTTGATGACCTACGACGCCTTCACGCCGACGATCTTCTTCGCGCTGGAACGCTTCGGCTTCTGCAAGCCGGGCGAGGCGCTGCATTACGTCCGCGATGGCCGCATCGGCCTGGGCGGCGAGTTGCCGATGAACACCTCAGGCGGTCTGCTGTCAGAGGGCCATGTGTCGGGTTGGAACCTGTTCGCCGAATGCGCCCACCAGATCCGCCACGAGGCCGGTGCTCGTCAGGTGAAGGACTGCGAGATTGTGCAGTATGGCAGTTTCCTTGGTGAATCGATCATCTTCCGGAGATAAGAACAATGAGCCTCACTCCGCGCGACGAGAAGACCGGTCGCTATCTGCCGATCATCTTCCCTGAAGAACTGCCATTCTGGCAGGCCGCCAAGAAACACAAGCTGGTGCTGCAGAAATGCCGCTCTTGCGAGCGCGTCTGGTATCCGGTGGGCCCGACCTGCCCGTTCTGTCTCTCCAACGATTTCGCCTGGACCGAGATGAGCGGGCGCGGCGTGGTGCATAATTTCGTCGTCTACCACAAGCCGTGGATCCCGTACTACAAGGACAAGGTTCCCTACGTTCTCGCCCAGGTTGAGATCGAGGAGGGCGTGCGGTTGACCACCAATATCTGGGGCCTGCCGCCGTCGGAGGTGAAGATCGGCTTGGAGGTGGAAGCGGTCTGGGAGGATGTGACCGATGAGGTCTCGCTGATCCAGTTCCAGCCGCGAAAGGGCTGAAAGATGACAGGCAACGAGGTTCCGTTGCTCGATCCGGATCGCCCGGACGGGATTCGGA
Organism: uncultured Rhodospirillales bacterium; assembly: GCA_903891315.1. Taxonomy (GTDB): domain Bacteria; phylum Pseudomonadota; class Alphaproteobacteria; order Acetobacterales; family Acetobacteraceae; genus CAIQQQ01. The sequence goes on from CAITEF010000668.1 coordinate 4,725, forward strand.
TGACGCCCGATGAGGCGAAGGAGCTTGGCAATCAGGCGCTCGCTCGGCTGGGCTATTCGCTGGAAGACGCCAAGATCGTCACCGATCAGTTGATCGACAACGCGCTGTGCGGCTACC
>CAITEF010000669.1 GCA_903891315.1 uncultured Rhodospirillales bacterium
CCGAGAGCCTTCGCGGCAAGGCTGGTTGGCGGAGATGCTTCGCACTTCCGCCCGACGTGGCTACGATGCGCACATGACCCTCCCGCCCGAGTTCGACCGCATCGCCCGCCATTTCCGACCGCTTGCAGGGCCGGGCGCGCTCGGCTTGCAAGACGACGCCGCCGTCTTCCCCCCGCCCGCTGGGCGCGAATTGGTGATCGCCGCTGATGCGATGGTCGAAGGCGTGCATTTCCTGCCCTCGGACCCGCCCGACCTCATCGCGCGCAAGCTGCTGCGCACCAACCTCTCCGACCTCGCCGCGATGGGGGCCGATCCACTCGGGTATCTCACGACAATTTCGGTGCCGCGCGACACGCCGGATGCCTGGTTCGCGGCTTTCGCTGCCGGGCTGGCGATGGATCAGGCGGCGTTCGGGATTTCTGTGCTCGGCGGCGATTGCACCTCCACCCCCGGCCCGATCTCGCTGTCTCTGACCATTCTCGGCCACGTCGCTCCCGGTGAGGCGATACGGCGCAACGGCGCGCGCGACGGCGACGAGGTCTGGGTCAGCGGCAGCATCGGTGACGGCGCGCTCGGATTGCTCGCGGCCCAAGGCAAGATCGCTGATCCGGATCGATATCTGGCGGACCGCTATCACCTTCCCCGCCCCCGCATGGGCCTTGCGCGCGCCGGGCTCGTGAATGCCGCAATGGATATCTCGGACGGGTTGGTTCAGGATCTCGGCCATCTCTGCCGGGCCTCCGGATTGGCGGCGCGGATCGAGGCGGTGCTGGTGCCAGTTTCGCCTCAGGCAAGGGTGGCGGATGATTTGGTACGGTGTCTGACCGGCGGGGATGATTACGAATTGCTGATGGCAATCGCGCCGGAAAATGTTGATGCTTTCCGTGCACATGCGGATTGGGTGGGGGTTGCGGTGACACGGATCGGCCGATTCTTTGCGGGACAGTCCGAGGTGACAGTGATCGGCGCGGACGGCACGGTGATGGCGCTCGGCTCCGGCGGATGGAGCCATTTCGGATGATCCGCGCCCTGCTCGCCGCATTCCTGCTGCTGTCGGCCCAAGCCCACGCCGCCTCTGCCCCACCGGCTGAAGGTGCCCATGCGATGGTGGTGACCGTCAACCGTCTTGCCACCGAAGCCGGTGACGAGGTGCTGCGCCAAGGTGGCAACGCCGTGGATGCGGCGGTCGCGGTGGCCTATGCGCTGGCGGCGGTGGATCCGTGCTGCGGGAATATCGGCGGTGGCGGGTTCATGCTGATCCACCTCGCCAACGGACAGGACCATTTCATCAATTTCCGCGAAATGGCCCCCGCCGCCGCCAGCGCCAATATGTATCTCGACGCGGGTGGCAAGCCGATTCCGAGGGCGAGCCTGGACGGCATTCGGGCGGTGGGCATCCCGGGGACGGTGGCGGGGCTGGAGATGGCCCTCACCCGTTACGGCACGATGCCGCGTGCGAAGCTGATGCAGGCGGCAATTCATTTGGCGCAAGACGGCTTTGTGCTCTCGCGCGCCAACACCGACATCCTCGACACCCGCACCACCGCGTTTCGCCGCAACCCCGAATTGGCGCGGATTTTTCTGCGGCCCGATGGCTCGGCGCTGCAACCCGGCGACCGGCTGACGCAGTCCAATCTCGGCCGAACGCTGTCGGAGATCGCCGCGGGCGGCCCGGACGCCTTCTACAAGGGCCGGATTCCCCAGGCCATCGCCGCTCTGTCGCAACGCGATGGCGGGGTGATCACGGAGGCGGATTTCGCCGCCTATCACGCCCAGGAAATCGCGCCGCTTCGCTGCGAATTCCACGGCGCCACGGTGATCTCCTCACCGCCGCCGTCCTCGGGTGGTGTCACGCTGTGCGAGACGCTGAACATCCTCTCAGGCGATGATCTGCACGCTTTGGGCTGGCACTCGGCAGCCGAGGTTCATTTGCTGGTGGAGGCGATGCGGCGGGCCTATTTCGACCGCAACGCCAATCTGGGCGATCCGGATTTCGTCAAAATGCCGCTGGAGCGGCTGCTGTCGAAGGAATACGCGGCGAGCCTGCGCGCGCAGTTCACTGACAAGGCGACGCCCTCCGCCTCGCTAGGCAGCGTGACGTCCAACAGCGAAAAGCCGCAGACCACGCATTTCTCCATCATCGATCAGGCGGGCAACGCGGTCTCGATGACCTTCACCATCAACGGCTCATTCGGAGCAATGGCGATGGCCGAGGGCACCGGGTTCTTGCTCAACAACGAGATGGATGATTTCACCACCGTGCTCGGTGGTGCCAATCTCTACGGCCTGGTGCAGGGCGCGGCGAACACCATCGCGCCGGGCAAGCGGCCGCTGTCTTCGATGACGCCGACCATCGTGCTGCGCGATGGCCGCGTGGCGATGGTTACCGGCTCACCTGGCGGCTCGCGGATCATAACCATCACTTTGCAGAGCATGCTCAACGCTCTGGATTTCGGCATGAACCCGCAGGAGGCGGTGGATGCGCCGCGCATTCATCACCAGTTCCAGCCGGATGTGATCTTCGCCGAGCCCTACGCGCTCTCAGCCGACACCAAGGCGGCACTGCTGGCGATGGGATACAAAATCACCGAGCAGGTGCCGTGGGGGGCAGCGGAGATGATCGCGGTCGGCCCTGCCACCGCAGCGCCGGGGCTGGCGATGCCTGCCAATGATGCGGCCTTGTCGGGAAAGATGCGGCCAGGGCTGTTTTACGGTGCGAGTGACAATCGCAGGCCTGCGGGGAGTGCGGCGGGATTTTAGAGCCGGTTAAGTTTGACCTGTTACACTATCCCGAGGCATTGCAAGCGAAGCGCGGCAATCCA
>CAITEF010000670.1 GCA_903891315.1 uncultured Rhodospirillales bacterium
CGAAGCCGTTGACGCCGGCCGAACGGTCACCTTCCGGCGCGCCGGTCCCGTGCGGCGCGACGCCGACATCGATGGTCACGGTGCAGGGCGCCTCGAAGCGGATGATCTGCCAACGGTCGACGCGGTCGTGATAGATGCCGGTCTTGCGGAAAAGCTGATTGCGCCACAGCGGCGGCGGCTCGACATTGATCATCCAGCGCGCCACTTCGGCCATGTTGGTGCCGTGGGTGGTGACGAACGGGGCTTCCGCCACCGCGTCATTGCCGATGGAGGTGCTATGCACGAAGGTCTCGTGCGTGAGGTCCATCAGATTGTCGATCACCAGCTTGTAGTTGCAGGCGACCGTGATCGTCTTGCCATCGGCTGCCCAGAGCGGGTCGTGGTTCCAGTGCAGGTCCGGGATCGAAGCCGGGTCCGCGAGGGTCGGATCGCCGGGCCAGACCCAGACCCAGCGATGTTTTTCCGCCACCGGGAGGGCGGGCACGCGGGCTGCGGGGTTGATGGTGTCCTGGCTGGGCATGTGGGTGCAGCGGCCATGGCTGTCGTAATGCAGGCCGTGATAGCCGCAGACCACGCGGTCACCCTCAAGCTTGCCCATGCTGAGCGGCAGGAGCCGGTGCCAGCAGGCGTCGTTTAGGGCGGCGGGTTTTCCGTCGATGCGGCGGTAGAGGACGATTTTGCGCCCCGCGATCTGGCGGGCGATCAGCTTTCGCTTCACATCCACATCCCAGGCAGCGGCGTACCAGGCGTTGAGCGGCCAATCCGGACGGGCGAACCGTTCATTGGTCGCCGGAATGCTGTTCTGGATCATCTGTTGTCCTCCCGCGTTGACGCTGCATGCAATGCCAGAATGGCTGCATGCAATACAACGGAAAATATGCGCCCAAAGGACATTTCAGGCTTGAATTGCATGCAGCATGGTCTGGACGCTCCGAAGGTTTGGGATTTATCTGCGGTGGGATGGTCACAGAACCTTGACGTTGGCGGTCGGATCGACCAAATCGGACTGCATTGGTCCGGTTAACAGGCGCCGGTCATCACATCTGGGCATTCTGGCAATGTTGCGCGTCTCCAAACTGGCCGATTATGCGGTCGTCGTTTTGGTCAAGCTGGCGGCCGACAATGACTGTGTGGATTGCGGTGTGCAGACTTCCCCCTCGCTCGCGGCCTCGACCGGGGTGCCGGAGCCGACGGTGGCGAAGGTGCTCAAGGCGCTCAGCATGTCGGGCCTCGTTCTCTCCCAGCGCGGCGCACGTGGCGGTTATCGCCTGCAACGCCCGCTGGAGACGATTTCGATTGCCGAAGTGATTGCGGCGATTGACGGCCCGATTGCTCTCACCGCCTGCGTTGACGGGGCCTCTTCCGGCTGCGAGGTGCAGCGCATGTGCGCGGTGCATGGTCGCTGGGATCTGGTCAACGATGCCATTCGCGATGCGCTCAACCGCATCACCCTTTCCGAGATGCGCGCGGCCGGAATTCCGGCCTTCCTGCGCACCCTCACGCCTGCCGAGTAGGAATCATCATGTCCGAAACCATGGACAGCATGGATGCCGTCACCGCCGTCACCGAAGGCGGCTATAAGTTTGGCTTCTCCACCGATATCGAGATGGAGATGGCCCCGCTTGGCCTGAATGAGGACATCATCCGGCTGATCTCGTCGAAAAAGAACGAGCCGGATTGGCTTCTCGAATGGCGGCTCAAGGCCTATCAGACTTGGCTCGGCATGGAAGAGCCGCATTGGGCGATGCTGCATCACGACCTGATCGACTATCAGGCGCTGCACTATTATGCGGCACCGAAAAAGAAGACCGGCCCAAAGAGCCTCGACGAAGTCGATCCCGAACTGCTCAAGACTTACGCGAAGCTCGGTATCCCGCTGAAAGAGCAGGCTTATCTGGCGGGCGTCGAGCCGGAAGAGGGCGAACGCCCGCAGGTCGCCGTCGATGCGGTGTTCGACAGCGTGTCGGTTGCCACCACGTTCCGTGAGCATCTGTCCAAAGTTGGCGTGGTGTTTTGCCCGATCTCGGAGGCGGTGCATTCGCATCCCGAATTGGTGCGCAAATATCTCGGCTCCGTGGTGCCGGTGGGCGACAACTACTTCGCCGCCCTGAACTCCGCCGTGTTCACCGATGGAAGTTTCGTGTTCATCCCCAAGGGCGTGCGCTGCCCGATGGAGCTGTCGACCTATTTCCGCATCAACGCGCGCAACACCGGCCAGTTCGAACGCACCCTGATCATTGCCGAGGCCGGCAGCCATGTCAGCTATCTGGAAGGCTGTACGGCGCCGATGCGCGACGAGAACCAGCTGCATGCCGCGGTGGTCGAACTCGTAGCGATGGAAGACGCGACGATCAAATACAGCACGGTGCAGAACTGGTATCCCGGCGACGCCGAGGGCCGCGGCGGCATCTACAATTTCGTCACCAAGCGCGGCATCTGCAAAGGCGCGCGCAGCAAGATCTCCTGGACGCAGGTGGAAACCGGTTCGGCGATCACCTGGAAATATCCGGGCTGCCTTTTGATGGGGGACCACTCGGTCGGCGAATTTTATTCCGTGGCGCTGACGGTAGGGTATCAGCAGGCGGACACCGGCTCCAAAATGATTCATATCGGAAAGGACACGCGGAGCACGATCATTTCCAAGGGGATTTCCGCGGGGCATGCCAGCAATAATTACCGGGGCCTTGTGCAGATCAATCAGAATGCGGAACATGC
>CAITEF010000671.1 GCA_903891315.1 uncultured Rhodospirillales bacterium
AGCGCACTTGGGCAACGAACGCCGTCCGAACTGATGAATCGCTCCTCTGCCGCTCCGCCGGCATGAGCCACACCCGCCGAAAGGCACCCAGCCAGGCGGTCCAAAGTCGGGGAGCACGTCACCTTTGTGTCGGACTCTACATCACCGCGGTCACATTTCAGGGGGGCACGTCAAAGTCCCATCTCAGCCAAGTGATTGTAATGGTTCAGGCAAGGACCTCAGCACGTCACGATAAATCTCCCGCAGTGCTGCGTTCAGCACCTTACCCATCGCATTCCGTGGCAAGCTCTCCACCGCGATAATCCGCTTCGGAACCTTGTAATTGGCGATCTGCGATTTCAGCGTGGCGATCGCCACTTGTTCATCCAATCGCCCATCCGGCTCCAGCAAAATCACCGCAATCACCGCCTCGCCAAAATCCGCATCCGGAACGCCGATCACAGCCGCCTCCTGGACATGCGGCAGCAGCTTTACCGCCGCCTCGACCTCCGAGGGGTAGACATTATAACCTCCGGTGATGATGACATCCTTGCTGCGATCAACGAGATACAGATAGCCGTCCTCGTCCAGGCGTCCGATATCGCCGGTCAGACACCAGCCATCGCGAAAGCTTGCCGCATTGGCCTCCGGATTGTGCCAATAGCCGGAACACAATGAATGACTGGCGATCCACACCTCGCCCGGCGCGTCGTCAGTACAGTCCTCGCCGTCCGGCCCCACAATTCGCACCTGCGTGCCATCAAGGGGAAGCCCTACCGATCCTGCCTTGCGCGGGCCACGGAACGGGTTGCTGGCATTGATCCCGGTCTCCGACATGCCGTAGCGCTCGATGATGCGGTGGCCGGTCAAATGCTCGAAACCCTCCAATGCCTCTACGGAGAGTGCGGCAGAGCCGGAGGTGAACAGGCGCATATTGGCGCAAAGTTCTGCGGTCATCTGCCCCGAGCGGATCAGGCGATTATACATCGTGGGCACGCCCATGAACACGCTCGCGCGCGGCAGCCAAGCGCAGACATCGTCGACCGAAAACCGCTGCTGCCACACCATCCTGGCCCCAGCTAGCAAGGCGCAATTGATCGAGACCGTCAGCCCATGCGCGTGGAACAGCGGCAGGCAATGTATGATCACATCCGTCGCGGTCACCTCCCACAGATCGCGCAAAAGCGCCGCATTCCGGGCCATCGCCCCGTGCGATAACATCGCCCCCTTGGGCTTTCCGGTGGTGCCGGAGGTGTAAAGCAGCAAGGCGATATGTTCTGCCGAGCAGTCGAGCGTCTTGGTTGGCGCGAGCGTTCGGCTGGCGTCGATCAACGAGCCGCCACCGTGCTGGTCCAGCGTGAAGATCTTGGTGGCAGGAGAAGCGATCTCACGCTGCATCCGCCCCAACTCGGGTGCTGTGACCACAAGAGATGGCTGCGAATCCTCGATCAGATAGCGCGTCTCCGCCTCGCGATATGCGGTATTGATCGGCACGAACACCAAGCCCACCTTCAGGCAGGCCAGATACAGCGCCAAGGCCTCCGGTGATTTCTCAACCTGGCTGACCACTCGATCACCAGCCATGCATCCCGCTGCGATGAGTGCCGAGGCGATGCGACCGGCGGTCGCGTCCAGATCGGTGAAACGCCATGAGCTTTCGTCCGGTAGCGTGAGCGCTGGACGGTCCGATGCGTCTTGCAGGTCGGTGAAGCGAGCATAGAGATTGCCATTCATGGCTTCAGAACCTCCCCCAAGGCGAGGTCGAGATGCGCCCATACGCGCTCGCCCACCGCAAACAGCCCGCGCGGCCCGGCGGTGACGGTCAGTGTCGGGCCGCCAGCATCGGGCGTGACCAGATATTCCCATGCCCCACCCAGATAGGCGCGTTCGGCGATGGTCACAGTGATGATCTCGCCGCTCAGCCTGTCCGGCTTGTCGTGATGCAGATGAATGTCGTGCGGGCGCAACGCCAAGGCTTTGCCGTTGGGCACGGCAAACGGCGCGTGCGCCAGATGGCATGGCAGCGTCTCGACGACGAAACCGCCATCCAGCGCTCGGATCGGCAGCAGATTGGTCTTGCCGAGAAAGCCCGCGACGAATGGGGTTGCCGGTTTGGCATAAATCTCATGTGGGGCGGAAATCTGCTCGATCCGCCCGCCATTCATCACCGCAATCCGGTCAGATGTTCGCATCGCCTCGGTCTGGTCAT
>CAITEF010000672.1 GCA_903891315.1 uncultured Rhodospirillales bacterium
CGCGCCGGGCAGCGTGCTCACCGGCATGAACGGCGGCAACTTCATCACCTCGAACGAGACTTACACCGAGCAGACGGTGGTGGCGGAACTGACCGGCCTGATCAACAAGCTCGACAGCGCCAACGTGCCGGATCGCAAGCGCATCTGGTTCTTCAGCCCGCGCACCTACAACTACCTGTTCGGCCTGCTGAACAGCCTCGGCCTGTATGTCTTCCGCGATGAGTTGTCGCGGGGCGCGCTCTACGGCTACCCGTTCAAGAAGACCAACCAGATCCCGAACAACATCTGGGACGCGACCGGCACCAACAAGGACTGCTCGTTCATCATCCTCGCCGAGATGAACGAGGCGATGATCCTCGACAGCATGAGCCTGGAATTGGCGGTCTCGCGCGAGGGCACCTACACCGACGCCAACGGCAACACGGTGTCGGCCTTCCAGTACGACCAGACGGTCATCCGCGCCATCGCCGAGCACGACTTCCAGATGCGCCACGACTCTGGCGTGGCCGTCTCGCAGTTCGTCCGCTGGGCGCCCGCCCTGCAGTAATCCTGGAGAATTCCCATGACTGACCTGGTTACCCAGCGCAACATCGGCGCGCTGATTGCGCTCGTCCCCGCTATCCCGCCCGAGAGTTCGAGTGGCGGGACCATCAACGGCACGGCACTCGACCGCTTCGCGCACGGCCTGCCCAATAGCTGCGTGCTGCATCAGATGGTCGGCACCATCAGCGGTGCGCCCGCCGCCGTCAGCGTGCAGACCAAGCTGCAGCACTCGCAGGACGACGTGACCTGGAGCGACTTCCAGATCAACGGCACCACGCAGGCGACCGCTGCCATTGCCGTCGCCGACACCGACGCCAGCCTCGGCATCGACCTGACCACCGCCTATCGGTTCATCCGCGCCGAGATGGTGGTGACCTTCACCGGCGGGACCACGCCGGCGGCGCTGGTTGCCGCCGATCTGGTCCTGGGCGGCGAACGGTCGCTGCCGGCACTCTGATCTGGGGGAGGCTTGCCGTGAAGATGGTCGAGTTCACCCGCGACATGCGCCCGCACAAAGCGGGCGAGACCCGTGTCGTGCCCGATGCGGTCGCTGCGAAGCTGATCGCCGACGGAGACGCCACGCCGCGCAAGAGCGTGTTCGACAAGACGGTCGAACCGCCCGCCCGCGGAAAGCCGTATCTGACCCGCAAGCGGGGCTGAGATGCCGATCCGCATTGTCACCACCGTCCTGACACCGGCGGCGAACTACGATCTGACGACGCTAGCCAACATCAAGGACGATCTGGCAATCCCGGCGATGGACACCTCCAGCGACGCGACCTTGGCCCGGTTCATCACCGAGCAATCGCAACTCGTCGCGCAATACTGCAACCGGGTGTTCCCGATTGAGACGGTGCAGGACACGATCTTCCTCGATCGCGATCCCTACCCGTATCAGGTCACCGGGATGCAGCCTGAGTTGCAGCTTTCCCGCTGGCCGGTGGTCGCGGTGACGTCGGTCGTCGATCATGTCACGCGTGGCGTTGCCAACGTGCTGACGGCAGGGGGCGATTTCGTCGCGAACTTGGCGTTCGGCTGCCTGACGAAGATCGATCCCAACACCGGCGCGCCGACCGGCTGGAGTGCTGACCAATACACCGTCCAGTATCAGGCAGGTCTGTTCACGTCGGGCACGACCAATCCGCCGGCCGATCTTGAAATGGCGGTGCTTCGTCTGATCACGGCACGCTTCAAGGCGCGGGGGCGTGATCCGTTCCTGCGCAGCCAGGGCGAGCCCGGCGTTGGCCAGGAGCAGTATTGGATCGGCGCCTTGCCGGGCCAGTCGGGGCCATTCCCGCCGGATATCGCGGCGGTCTTGGAGAAATACCGCGTGCCGGTGGCAGGCTGAGCATGGACTTCGATGTTGTCATCAGCGGCGATCGGCGTGTGGTTGCCCGCTTCGCCGAATGGCCAGCGGAGTTGCACGACGCCTTGCTTGCCAGGATCCGCGAACTGACTGCGGAACTTGAA
>CAITEF010000673.1 GCA_903891315.1 uncultured Rhodospirillales bacterium
CCAGGTCGCCGCGATGATAGATCGGCGCGGCGACGGAGATGTCGATCAGATGGCCGCTGGCGACCCAGGGGTCGTTGGTGATGATGCTGTCGCCGTCGAGCATCTGGTCCAGCGGATAGCGGGCGAGGAAGTTGCGCATCACCTCCGGCACGATGCCGAGAAAGCCCGCCGTGGTGACGGTGGAATGCGCCAGCATGTTTCCGCCCCGGTCGAACAGGGCGCAGCAGAAATCGTTGTATTCGGTGACGGACGGTGTGTAGGCGGTTCGCATCAGGCCGACAGCGGCCTCGTCGACAATCGAGACCAGCCGGTTCCACAGAATTTGGATGGTGACTGGATCGAGTTTCATGTCAGCTCGCCAGCTCCGCTTCGGTGGCCTGTTCATCGCGCAGTGGAAGCACCAGACGAACGATCAAGCATCCCAGTGCATCCACCGTCAGCCGGTCACCCGGGCCGATAATCGTGGTTGATTCCCGCTCCTCCACGATGGCGGGGCCTGCGATCTCCTGGCCTGCGACGAGGCTGGCGCGGGCATAGACCGGCACGTCCAGTTTCTCGCGCCGCTCGGCGATCCACAGCTTGCGCATGCGCGGGCGGCTGATTTCGGTGTCGCGTTGCGGGCGGACATTCAGCGGTGGCGTGGCTTGGGCGGCCATCACGCGGACGCTGGCGATCTCGATCGGGCTGTCATCGTCGATCTTGCCGTAGAGGGCAGCGTAGGCGGTCAGGAAGCGCTCGGCCCAGATGGCGCGCATCTTCTCGGCTGGCGGCTCCAGGCCGATGGGGATTTCCAGCGCCTGCTCCTGGCCGGAATAGCGCAGGAAGACGCTGCGGCTGATCACGGCTAGCGATTGATCGGGCATCGGCTCGCGCACGATGGCTTCGAGCTCGGTGAAAAGGCGCTCCATCCCGGCGAGATCGGCGACGGAGAGCAATTGGCGGATCGCTTGGGTCCGCTCGAAGGCAATCGGGGCGGCGAGCAGGCCGAGGGAGGACATCACACCGGGCAACGGGGGCACGACGACGGTGGGGCAGCCGAGGCGGCGGGCGAGACCGACCGCGTGGACCGGGCCTGCGCCACCGAAGGCAATCATCGTCATCTCAATGGCACTTGCCCCTTTTTCGGCGAGATACATCCGCGCGGCGGAGGCCATTGTCTCATTGACCAGATCATTCACGCCCGAGGCAGCGTCGAGCGGGGTCATGCCAGTGGGGGAAGAGATGTGGTGGCTGAAGGCTTGGGTGGCGGCGGCGACATCAAGCCGCATGGCACCGCCCAGGAAACTCTCCGCATCCAGATGGCCGAGTAACAGGTCGGCGTCCGTCACCGTCGGCTCGCTGCCGCCGAGGCCGTAGCAGGCGGGGCCAGGGGTGGAGCCGGAGCTTTCGGGGCCGACTTGCAGCAGGCCGAGATTGTTGATCCGCGCAATCGAGCCGCCGCCCGCGCCGATTTCCAGCAGGTCATAGACCGGCACTGTGACCGGCAAGCCGCTGCCCTTCTTGAAGCGATGCACGCGGTCGACCTCGAAGACACGCGTGCGAGCGGCTTCGCCCTCGGAGATCAGGCAAAGCTTGGCGGTGGTGCCGCCCATGTCGAAAGAGAGCACGCGGTTGAGGCCGAGCAGTCGGCCAAACAGAGACGCGGCCTCGACACCGGCAGCGGGGCCGGATTCAACCATCTGGATCGGCACGCGCTTGGCGGTGGCGACCGTCGCGGTGCCGCCATTGGAGAGCATGACGAACAGCGATTTCTGATAGCCACGCGAGGCGAGGCCGTCCTGCATCCGGTCGAGATAGGTGGCGACGACGGCCTTCACATAGGCGTCGATCGCGGTGGACGAACTGCGCTCATATTCGCGCGGCTCGGGATGCACCTCGTGCAACATCGAGATCGCGATGCCGGGCAGTTCCTCGCGCAGGATCTCGGCGGCGCGGCGTTCGTGGTCTGGGGTGCGGTAGCTGTGCAGAAACGCCACCGCCACCGCCTCGACTTTGGCGGCGCGGAATTGGGCTGCCGCTGCGCGAACATCCTCTTCATGCAGTGGGATCAGCACGCTGCCGTCTGCCAACACGCGCTCCCGAATGCCCAGCCGCAGCGGCCTTGGCACGATGGGCTTCGGCAGCTGGATGAACATGTCGAACACGTCGTAACGCACCTCACGCGCCAATTCGAGAATGTCGCGGAAGCCTTCGGTGGTGAGCAGCGCGGTGCGCGCGCCCTTGCGTTCGAGGATGGTGTTGGTGACCAGCGTGGTCGCATGGATCACCGCGCTCGTGTTGGCCAATAGGCTTGGCTGGCGGGCGGCGAGGGCGTCGATTCCGGCAAGCGAGGTGATTTCCGGCGCGTCATGCGAGGTCAGCAGCTTCTCGACGGTGATCTCACCGGTCGCGTCATCGACCACCGTGAAATCGGTGAACGTGCCGCCAATGTCGATGCCAATTCGCATTGAGGAAGCCACTGCACCTCTCCGAACGCCATGCGCGAGGTTAGGGAGCGCCCGATGCATTTGTCCAGACAGATCTTCGGCGCCGAACCCGTCAACGCAGAAATTTCGTGCCGTTCAGCCCCCGATTTGTACGGACTTTTTATTGACGCGGAGGTGTCAATGAGTGGAAACTTTTTGAAAGCAGTCGTGGAGGCGCAGGCATGGCCGGGCTCACCATTACGGAGAAGATCCTCAGCAGGATTGAGGGACGACCCGTGCGCGCTGGCGAGATCATCTATCCGCGCCCTGAATTGGTCACCGTGCATGATTGGTACGTCGTCAATTTCGACCGTGCCTTGCAGGAGGCCGGTGTCACCAAGTTGTTCGATCCATCCCGCGTTCTGATCTCGACAGACCACGAACCGCTGGCGGTGACGCCGCAATCCTCTGAGCGGCAGAAGCGGGTGCGCGAGATCGTCGCCAAATACGGGATCACTCAGTTCTACGATGTCGGGCGTGGCGGGCTGGGCCACGTCTTCCCGGTGGAGATGGGCATCGTACGTCCGGGCATGTTCGTGCTCGCCTATGATGTGCATGTGACGAATTACGGCGCTGTGGGCGTGCTCGGCATTCCGCTGGTGGTCGAGATCAGCGAGGTGCTGGCGCTCGGCTCGGTCTGGCTGAAAGTGCCGGAGACCATCCGTGTTAATCTGCATGGCAAGCTGCCCGCGGGCTCTTCGGTGCGCGATGCGGCGCAGAAGCTGATTGCTGATCTGGGCGACGAGTTGGTGGATTACCGGGTTGTCGAATTCGGCGGCGATGGGCTGGCGCATCTCGACATCCCGAGCCGCCACACTTTGTGCAACACGCCCATCGATATCGGTGCCAAATCGGCCCTGGTCGAGCCGGACGAAATGACGCGGGCCTATGTCGCCGCACGGACCGATGTGCCGTTCGAGATGGTGCGCAGTGACGACGATGCGACATTCGCGCGCGTGATCGATTACGATCTGTCGAACCTCTCCCCCCAAGTCGCGCTGCCGCCGACGCCGGATCGGGTGGTGGAGGTGGAGCAGGTGGTCGGCAAGACGATCCACCACGCCTTCGTCGGCTCCTGCGCCTCTGGCAATCTGCCCGATCTGCGCGATGCGGCGCGGATTTTGGTGGGGCGAAGGGTGCATCCCGATGTGCGGCTCTATGTCACGCCCGCCACCCAGGAAGTGGCGCGAGAGGCGGCTCGCGAAGGGCTGATTGAGATCTTCTACGCAGCAGGGGCGACACTGACAACGCCGGGCTGCGGTCCCTGCGCCGGTGGTCGGATCGGGGCGATGGCAGATGGCGAGGTGTCGATCAACACTGGCACCCGCAACGACACCGGGCGGCTGGTGGCCAAGCAGACGGAAATCTACCTCGCTAGCCCGCTGACGGTGGCGGCATCGGCCGTCAATGGTCGCATCACCGATCCCCGCACCATGCTGGGAGGGGGCGCATGAACTGGATTTATCGCGGCCGCTGCTGGAAATTCGGCGATAATCTCGGCATCGACGGCGACATCATGCCGCTGCGCTTCGCCCTCGAACGCGAGATGAATGCTGAGGTGCTGGCCCCCTTCCTGATGGACGGTATCGAGCCGGGCTTCGCCGCCAAGGTGAAGCCGGGTGACATCATTGTCGGCGGCAAAAGGTTCGGACAGGGCAATCCGCATATCCAGGGGTTCCTCGGCATTCAGGGCAATGGGCTGGGGCTCGTGGCGGTGTCGATCCCGCGCGGATCTTTGCGCAACGCGGTCAATGCCGGGTTGCCGTTCCTGGTGGGCTGCGAGGGCGTTGGTGATCTGTGTGAGACCGGGGACGAATTGGATGTCAATTTCGAAACCGGGCTGTTCCGCAACATCACGCGTGGCACTGAGCATCAATATGACCCGATAGCCCCGGAATTGCGGGCGATTGTGGCGTTGGGTGGGTGGAAGGAGAGCTTTCACAAGCGACTGGCCGAGACCGCATCATGACGGCACGGTCGGCAGCACGCTCCTTCGGCGCGGAGCTTCTGCCGATCCTGCCCGGCGGCCTCTGGCTGCTCGTCTTCGCAGTGGTGCCGTTTTTCTTTCTGATCGTGATGTCGTTGTGGACGGCAACCGTGTTCGGCATCGAGCCGGAATGGACGCTGGAGAGTTATCGTACCGTCTTCGCCGACCCGGTCTATGTGCTCATCGTTCTGAAGACGCTGCGCATCTCGCTGGTCTCGACGGTGATCTCCCTGCTGGTCTCCTATCCGCTGGCGATGTTCTTGGCCCGGATGCAGGGGCGGGCGAAGGCGATGTTTCTGTTCGCGCTCTTTCTGCCGTTCTGGAGCAGCTATCTGGTGCGCAGCTTCACTTGGCTGCCGATTTTGGGGCGCAACGGGCTGATCAATCACGCGCTGATCTCGGCGGGGGTGATGAGCGCGCCCATTGATGCGTTGCTGTTCGATGAATTCGCCGTCTATGTCGGCCTTGTCTACGTCTACACCCTGTTCATGACCCTGCCGATCTACCTCTCGCTCGACCGGCTCGACCCGGCGCTCGGTGAGGCGGCGAGCGATCTCGGCGGGCGGCCGGTACAGGTGTTCCGCCGGGTGACGTTGCCACTAAGCCTGCCTGGCGTCTGGTCGGGCTGCACGATGGTCTTCCTGCTCAGTGTCGGTGCCTATGTCACGCCAAGCCTGCTTGGCGGGACGAGCGGGATCATGGTCGGCAACGTGATCGCCGGGCAGTTTTTGGAGAGCAATAACTGGCCGTTGGGTGCTGCACTGTCCGTGCTGGTGATCGGGATGGTGATCGTCTCGGTCACACTTGCCGGAATGCGCGTGGGGTTGCGGCAATTGTTTCTGGGGCAGGGGCGATGAGGGCCTCGGGCAAACTGCTCTGGGCTTATGCGGCGTGTTTTTACTCGCTGCTCTATCTGCCGATCCTGGTGCTGATTGTGCTGTCGTTCAACGATGCGCCAGCCATCGGCTTTCCGATCCAGGGGCTGACCACGCGCTGGTATGCCGATGCTCTGGCGGGCGGGCAGGTGATGCAGGCCTTGGGCAACAGCCTGTCGATTGGAATCGCCAGTGCCGCTCTCGGCACGCTGCTGGCGTTGGCCACAGCACTCGGCCTGCGTCGCTCACCGCGTTGGCGCGGCGTGATGCTGCCGCTTCTGCTGGTGCCGATCATCACCCCTGGGATTGTCTCGGGAGTGCTGATGCTGGTCTTCGCGGGCATGATCGGACTGCCTTACGGGCTCTGGACGACGGCGTTTCCCGCGCACGTCACCTGGGTGCTGCCCTTCGCGTTCCTGACGCTCCATCCGCGCATCGAGCAGTTGGACCGGGCGTTGGAGGAGGCGGCGATGGATCTCGGCGCGCGGCCACGGCAGGTGCTCTCCCACGTGGTTTTGCCAGTGCTGCAACCGGCGCTGATTGCCACTGTGTTGTTCTCCTTCACCGTCTCGTTCGACGAGTTCGTCCGCACCCTGTTCGTGATCGGTGGCGCGCGCACGATGCCGGTCCAGCTCTGGATTTCGCTGCAACAGCACGCCGGCCCCTTCATCCCGGCGATGGGCGTCGTGATCATGCTCATCTCGATGCTGGTCGCAGCGCTCGGTTTCTTCATTTCCCACCACGCTTCCGCTCGTTCCCTTCAACCCCAGTCGTGAGATCACACCTATGACAAGACATCTGCTCGGCCGACGCGACATGATGCTTCTCGGTGCCGGATTGCCTCTGCTCGGTGCCAACGCCGCCAGTGCGCAATCGCCCACGTCGCTTACCGTGATGATCCCCAACATCGCGGTGAACGGAAAACTGCGCGAGATCGCCGAGGCCCAGGCCCGCGTGAAGATCGTCGATGACCCGTTCGTCTCGACACCCGACACGGTCTCCAAGGTCCTCGCCCCGGGCGGCACCTCGCGCTACGACCTGATCATGGCCCAATCGGGTTATTCGCGGGTGCCGATGCTCGGGCCGAAGGCCGGGGCGGAGAAGGCGGCACCGCTGGATCTGAGCAAGATCCCCAACGCGGCCAATGTCGCCGATCTGTTCAAGCCCGATATCGTCAGCCGCGATGGCGTGACCTACGGGCTACCCTATTTCATCGGCTATGACAGCGTCGTCTACAACGCCGACGTCATCTCGGACAAAGACCCGTACACGCAGTCCTGGGGGATGATCTTCGATGACAAATATGCGGGCAAGATCGCTTGGTTCGACACTGCCGTGCAGATGCTCACGGCGGCCGCGTTGTATCTGGGCAAGACCGCGCCCGAGACAATGACTCCGGACGAGGTGGCCGATGTCGGCAAATTCCTGATCTCGAAGAAGAAGAACGTCCGCACGATCTGGACGACGTTCTCTCAGGCGGCGAGCCTGCTTTCGAGTGGTGAGGTGCTCTGCGCCTATGGCTCGATCCCGGTGCGAATGGAGTTGCAGCAGCAGGGAAAGAATTTCACCAATGCCTGGCCGAAAGAAGGCGTTCTGTCCTTCGTCTCGGATCTCTATATCCCGAAGGATTCCACGCATCTCGACGCGGCGCATGCGCTGTTCAACACGCTGATCGGCCCGCCTTATGTCGATCAACTGGCCACCGTCTCCGGCTATCTGCCCGCCAACAAGCTCGCCGGTGCGGGACTGTCGGAAGAGCAGAAGCTGCGCGCCGGCTTTGGGATCTACACCGGTCAGACCAAGGCAACGCCGCTCAAACTGCCGACCGCCCTCAATGTCTGGATCGAGACCTGGAGCAAGGTGAAAAGTGCCTGATCAAAACGAGAAATACCGGATCGGCATCGATGTCGGCGGCACATTCACCGATGTGGTGCTGATCGGCGAGACCTCCGGTTCGGTGCGCGTCGCGAAGCTGCTCAACGCCGATCCGGATCGCTCCGAGACGGTGTTGCGCGGCATCAGGCGGGTGCTGGACGAGGTCGGGATCGCGTCTGGCGCGGTCTCGACGATCAATCACGGCACCACGATCACCACCAACGCGGTGATCGAGCGCAAGGGAGCGCGGACAGCTCTGATCACCAATCAGGGCTTCCGCGACATCGTCGAGATCGGCCGTTTTGGTCGCCCGCCCGATCTGATCTACCGGGTGCATGAGGACAAACCGCAACCCTTCGTCGAACGCGCGCTGCGGCTCGGCGTGGCCTGCCGGATCGACCGCAACGGGGCCGTGGCTTCCGATCTGGACGAGGCCGGGCTTGAGGCCATCATCGTCTTGCTGCGTGTCGAGGCCGTTGAGGCGGTGGCGGTGTGTTTCCTGTTCTCCTTCCTCAATCCCACCCATGAGGAGGCGGTGAAGGCGGCGCTGGCCCGCGCGCTGCCCAATGTGCAGGTCGTGCTGTCGAGCGAGATCCTGCGCGAGTTCCGCGAATTCCCGCGCAGTGCCACCACGATCTTTGCGGCATACGTCGCCCCGGTGCTGCGCCGCTATGTCGGGCAATTGACCCGGCGTCTGAGCGAGGCCGGGATTGATGCCCCTCTGCGCATCTTCCAGTCCAATGGCGGCATCGCTGAGCCGGATGTGCTGATGCGCAACCCGGCGCTCACGCTGCTTTCCGGTCCGGCTGGTGCGGTGGTGGGAGCCGCGCAGCTTTGTGGGGCGGCAGGGTTTCATCGGCTGATCACGATGGATATCGGCGGCACCTCGCTCGATGTCTGCGTGGTGCGAGACGGGCAGTTCGAGACGACGCGGGCGCGGGAGATCGATTTCCAGCCGGTGGCGATTCCGATGATCAATGTCCACACCGTGGGCGCGGGCGGTGGCAGCATCGTGCGGGTCGATCCGGTGGGGCGGGTGACGGTGGGGCCGGACTCGGTGGCCGCCAATCCGGGCCCGGCCTGCTACGCCAAGGGCGGCACCACCGCGACGCTCACCGATGTGAACATGGTGCTCGGCCTGATCAATCCGGCGAGTTTCGCCGGTGGCGAGGTTTCACTGGCGCCCGACCGCTCGCTGGAGGCCATCGGGCGAGAGGTGGCGACCCCGTTGGGGCTCGACGTGGTGGCCGCCGCCGCTGGGGTGTATCGGGTGGCGACCAACCAGATCGCCGAGGCCATCCGCAAAGTCACGGTGGAGGGCGGGCACGATCCAGCCGAATTCGCCCTCGTCGCCTTTGGCGGCGGCGGGCCGCTGCATGCCTGTTCGGTGGCACGCGAGGTCGGCATCCCCATCGTGGTGGTGCCGCGCCATCCCGGATTGTTCTCCGCACGCGGCATCGCGCTGTCGGATTTCTTTCATGACCATGTGCAATCGGTGATGCGCAAGGCGGCTGATCTCGACGATGCCAGCCTGATGGAATCCTTCGCGCCGTTGCAATCGCTCGCCACGCGGGATCTCGATTCCGAAGGCATCGCGCCCGAGCTGCGCCGCATCGAGTTGGCCGCCGATCTGCGCTATGTTGGTCAATCCTCGGAGATCACCGTGCCGGTCAAGGACGGGCAGGGCATGGCCGACATCGTGGCACGGTTCCATCAGATGCACGAGCAGCTCTACGCCTATGCGGTGCAGGGTGAGCCGGTCGAGGTGGTCAATGTCCGGCTGCGCGCCGTGGGCATGGTGGTCAAGCCGCCGCTGACAGCATTCGATGCGGCGAGCGGCGATGCGCGTGCCACGCTGTTGCGCCAGATCCACGATCCGGACACCGGCCGTCCCATCACCGTGCATGTGCATGACCGCGCATCGCTCTCGTCCGGTGCTGAGATCGCTGGGCCTGCGCTGGTGGAGGAATCCTCCTCGACCAGCGTGCTCCTGCCCGGCTGCCACGGCACGGTGGATCGTTTCGGCAATCTCGTTATCAAGGTCGCATCCGCATGAGTGCTTCCGCCATCGACCCGTTCACCCTTGCCGTCATCCACGCCTCGCTGATCGGCATCGCGCGCGACATGAAGATCATGACGATGCGCACCGCCTACACCGAATTGTGGAAGGAGCAGGGGGATCTCTCCTGCTGCCTGATGGATGCCGAGGGCGACATCATCGCGCAGGACCCGAACGGGTTTCCGATCCATGTCACCACCATGCCGCTCCAACTCAAGGGCATGTTGGAGTCCATCGGTCGCGACAATCTGGTGCCCGGTGACGTGCTGGCGACCAACGATCCTTATATCGGCGGCACCCATCTGCCAGACGTGTTGATCGCGCGGCCATTGTTCCACGAGGGCGAGCTCTATGCCTTCGTCTGCAATCGCGGCCATTGGGCGGATATTGGCGGGATGGGGCCGGGGAGCTACTCGCCTGCCACCACCGACATCCACCAGGAAGGGATCATGATCCCGCCGGTCAAGCTGTTCGAGGCCGGGCGGGTGAATGCCGGCGTGTTGGCGATGATCATCAACAACATCCGCAACCAATCCATCGGCCATGGCGATCTGCGCGCGCAATACGCCTCTTGCGGGGCGGCCGAGCGACGCATGGCCGGGCTGATCGCCCGCTACGGTCTGCCGATGCTCAAGGCCGCGATGGCGGAGATCGTCACCCGTGCGGAAGCGTTCACGCGGGCGAGTCTGGCCAGTTTCATCGACGGCGAATACCACGCGCGGGATTGTCTGGATGGCGATGGCTGGACTTCTGAACAACGCTGGATCGATGTGCGCATCACTGTTAAAGGCAGCGATGTCACGGTGGACCTCACCGGCTGCGATCCGGTGTCCAAGGGCGGTATGAACTGCTCGCGCTCGGCGGCGTTGTCGGCGGTGCAATATGCGATCAAGGCGATCACCGACCCCGAGAACCCGCCCAATGCGGGCAGTTACAAGCCGATCACCGTGCTCACCCGCCCCGGCACGCTCGTCCACGCCGAGCCGCCCGCCTCCATGGTGGGCTTCGGCGATGTCTGCTACCGGGTGATGGACGCCACACTCGCCGCCTTGGCCCCGGCCATCGGCGCAAAGGCCATCGCCTCGGGTTCCGGCTCGACCGGCACCGTCGTCGTCTCCGGCCGCATCGCGCGGGCCAATGGCGACAAGTATTTCACCACCATCGAATTGTCCTCCGGCGCGCATGGGGCTCGCAGTTTCGCCGATGGGATCAATGTGATGCGCTACGGGCCTGGCAATGCGGGCAGCATCCCGATTGAGGCCGATGAGTTGACCAACCCGCTCAGCTTCGAATGTTTCGAGATCGTCCCAGACACCGGCGGGGCCGGGCAGTTCCGGGGCGGAATGGGTTTCGTGCGCCGGTTCCGGGTGATGGCGGAGGGGGCCACGATCTGTCTCTGCGCCGACCGCCACGCGACCCCGCCGCCCGGACTGAATGGAGGAATGCCAGGCCGCACCTCGCGCTACACCATCGATCCGGGCACACCGCAGGAGCAGGTGCTGTCGAGCAAGACGCCGTATATTCCGCTGCGCAAGGGGGCGGTGGTGGAACTGCGCTCCGCTGGCGGCGGCGGCTATGGCGATCCCGCCCTTCGCCACCCGGCGTTGATCGCGCGCGATCTGCGCAACGGCTATGTCACGCGCCCCGTCGCTCTCGCGGCTTATGGTGCCCTGGTCACTCCTGACGGAACCGCATCGTCAGATTGAAATGATCGCCGCTATAGGTGTTCCAGGCGAACATCACCGGCTGTTGATCGCGCCCGAAATAGGTGCGCTTGACCCGCAGCCCGGCTGAGCGGGCGCGCACCGAGAGCTTGCGGGCGATCACCGGGTCGAGCAGCACCGAGCTGACCTCCTGCTCGATCTCGCGGATGCTCTCGCCGAACTGCCGCTCGATCAGCCCGAACACCGGGCCTTCATGCGTGCCTATCTCGGCGGCCACTGCGCCGTAGGCGGCGATGATGAAGGTCTGGTTCCAAGCGGTGGGGATCGGGACGGTGTCATCCACCGGCTCGCGATAGCAGGACACTCGCATGAACGCAGCGCCCGGAGTGCAAGGCAATTCGGCAGCCAGTGCGGCGTCGGCCACGATCTGTTCGGCGCTGATATCGGTCAATCTGGTGTAGTAGCCGTGCTGCTCTAGGTCGGTGAAATTGCGCAGTGAGAGTCGGTAGGTCCGCCGCTCCTGCGCGGTGCGGACCATTGTGCCCTGGCCCTGTCGCCTGCCGACAAGCCCGAGCGATTGCAGAATCCGCAACGCCTCGCGCACGGTGAAACGGCTGACCCCGTATTGCACGCAGAGTTCTTGTTCGGTGGGCAGCATGCTACCGACTGGAAAGTTGCCGGAGCGGATTTCACCGGCGAGAAGCTGGGCAATGTGGCGGTATCGCGGCGTGACCTCGCCCGGAGTGCTTGGGAAATGCATGGCCCATCTTCTCAGGGGTTCAGCACCATGCGTAAAGCCAAAATTTGCCGCAAGGGCGGGAGCAGGTTGGAATCATGAATATCTCATAGCGACGGCAGCGTTGCCTTACTCGCATGATGGGATTCCCTCGATCACGGTCGACTGGCGAACGGCGTCTGGGTGTCGCCTTGTAGGGCCAGATTTCCGATCAGACGGTCTGAGCGTCTCGCATGACGCGGGAGGCATATTGCCTTCCCGCTGGTATGGACGGAGGCGCCGCATCCGCATGTGCCGATGACCCCCGCGACCGGGTTAAGCCGGAGGTCGCTCATCGATCACCGCATTGCGCAAGGTGCCGATGCTGGAGAGGGTGATTTCCACCACGTCGCCCTGTTTGAGAAACACCGGCGGCTTGCGGTGCAGGCCGACACCTTCCGGCGTGCCGGTGGCGATGATGTCGCCGGGCTGGAGGTCGATGATCGTGGAGATGTATTCGATCAGATAGGGAATATCGAAAATCATCTGGCTGGTGGAGCTGTTCTGCATCTCAGCACCATTCACCTTGGTCGAGAGATTGAGCGCTGAGGGGTCAGGGATTTCATCGGCCGTGACGATCCATGGGCCAATCGCGCCACTGCGCCAGAACGTCTTGCCCTGCATCAATTGATGCGTGTGCTTCTGCCAGTCCCGCACGCTGCCGTCATTGAAGCAGGTGTAACCGGCAATATATTCCAGCGCACGGCTCGCCGGAACGTGGCGGGCATAGCGCCCGATGACGCAGGCCAACTCACCCTCATAATCCAGCCGGTCGGAGACGAAGGGCCGCACGATGTTCTGGCCATGGCCGACATGGGCGCTCGGATAGCGCGGGAACAGCATTGGCCGCTCAGTCGCCGCGTTGTTGCCTTCCTTGACGTGCTCGCCGTAATTGCGACCGACGCAGATGATCTTCTCCGGGTCGGGGATTGGCGGGAGATAGCTGATCTCACTCAGCGCGAAATCCGGCGATGCACCGTCGAGCAAACGCCGGATTTCTTCCTGTGCGTCGGCCACCAACGCGAAGCGCAGAGTGGGATAGCGAGCGCCGAGACGCGGCTGGAGATCGAACACGCCGTCGCCAAGAACAGCGCCGAAGCTGGCGGACCCGTTTCGGGTGAAGCTAAGCAATTTCATCGGGATTTGCCTTTGGTGACGGATCTCAGGTTTTGTAGGGAAGCTTGAAATTGCGCGCCTCGCTGCGGATCGCCTCGCGGTCGAAATCGTTGATCTCCTTGATCAATTCATTCGTGTAGAGGAACTCGGCGGTCTTCAGCTTGTCCTGCAGGCCGAGGAATTCGATGTCGGCGAAGCTTTCGCGCGGGTTGATGTAGCCAAGGTCGGTCACTGTCGGATCATAGGATTTCGACGTCGGCTGCCGTTTCATGATCGGGTTCAGCACGGCGTTCACCTTGTCCTGCATCGCCCAGCCACGCGGGGCGGCTTCCGGATACATCTGCAGATAGATGTAGCTGGCGGCTTCCGGATTGGCCTCGATGAACACCTGTCCCTTCGCCACGCCGCGCGCATAGCCGACAAAATCGGTGCGGCGTTCCTTGAACGGTTTGCTCAGCGCCGAGATATACAATCCGCCAACCTTTGGCACGTTCGGCGGCAGCGGCAGATAGGCCAGCTTCACCCCACTTGCCTCGATCTGGCCGAAACCGGTGTCGAAATAGACCAAAGCCGAGATGTCGCCGTTCTGCAGCGCGTAACCACCGCCTTCGCCGACCGACAGCCAAGAGACATCTTTGTCCGGGTTCAGACCGCTCAGTTTCAACAGAATCTTGCCGACCTCATATTCTGCGGTGCCAAAACTGTGCACGCCGACTTTCAAGCCTTTGAGATCGGCCAGGGTCTTGAACGGGGCATCTGGCTTCATCGCCACGCCCCATTTGAACGGATAGACGTATTCGTAATAGTTGATGAAATTGACCGGCTTGCCCGCTGCCAATAACTGCAACTGGAACGACGGCACGCCCACCACCGCATCAATCCGCCCCTGTTCAGCCGCTGCTGCGGTGCCCGCATTGGTGCCCAGCAGCGCCACTTCGGTGCTCAGCCCCTCGGTTTTGAAATAGCCGAGATATTCCGGCACCACGAAGGGCGCGATCAACGGGTTGGCGGCTTTGTTGGCGACACCGAAGACAAATTTTTTCAGCTCCGCTGCTCCGGCCTGCCGACCCAGCATCAGACCACCGGCGGTGGCGGCGCTGAGTTTGGCGAAATTCCTGCGCGTGACATGGTTTGTCATCGGATTGCTCCCGTTTCAGCCATCAACCCCGCGACGTGAGCCGCGCTCCCAGAACACCACGCGCTGCTGCAATAGCCGCATCATGGTGATCAGCACGTAGCCTGTCGCCGCCAGCACCACGAGAACGGCGAACACGCCAGCGGTGTCGGTCACCGATTGCAACTGGGTGATCAGCACGCCCATCCCAGTCTGAGCGCCAACGAATTCCGCCACCAGCGCGCCAAGCTGGGCATAGACAATACCAAGACCGAGGCCAGCGAAAATCAGCGGCAAGGCGCTTGGCAATTTCACGTAGCGGAAAATCTGCCAGCGCGTGGCCTTCAAAGCCGTCATCACCTCCACACGGTCGCGGTCGGTGGTGGTGAAGCCCTGCAGCGAGTTCAACAGGATCGGAAACAGCGCCAACGTGGTCGCCATCGCGACCTTGGATTCGATGTGATAGCCGAACCAGATCACAAACAAGGGCGCGATGGCGATCTTCGGCAAGCTTTGCAGGATCACCACATAGGGAAACACGATGCTTTGAAAAACCACCGATTCCGCCATGATCGCGGCGAGCCCGACGCCCATGACCGCACCAATGAGGAAGCCGAGCAGGGTGGTCTCGGTGGTGTCGATCCAGTGATACCAGAAGCTTACCCGATCAAAAGGGCTGCCGGACAGCCCGTCGATCAGCGCGTGAAAGACCGCGACAGGTTGCGGCAGCACGTAATCGGGAATGCCGCCCCAGGAGACCGCCGCGAACCAAACGGCCAGACCGAGCACAATGCTGATCACGCCCAGGAGCGGCTTGAAGTAAGGCTGCTCCCGCAGCGGCGTGCGCACCGTGCCGCTCATCCGATATCCCCCTGGGCGTCGAGAAGGGCGCGGATGGCGCGGGTGTAATCGCCGAATTCGGTCGTGCCGGTCAGTTCGATATCGCGCGGGCGCGGGAACGGTATGGCAAATTCCCGCAAGATCCGGCCCGGACGTGGCGACATCACGATCACCCGGTCGGCGAGGAACACCGCCTCGGGGATGGAGTGTGTGATCAGAAACACCGTCTTGCGCCGCGCCATCCAGATCCGCTGCAGCTCGACATTCATCCGCTCGCGGGTGAGAGCGTCCAGCGCCCCGAACGGTTCGTCCATCAACAAAATCGCCGGATCGTGGATCAGGCTGCGCACGATGGCCGCCCGCTGCTGCATGCCGCCGGAGAGTTCGAACGGATATTTCGCCTCGAAATTCTGCAAGCCCACCAGAGCGAGCAACTCCATCGCACTCGCCTGTGCGGCACGGCGTTCCAGGCCGAGCACCTTGGCCGGCAGCAGCACGTTCTCCAGAATGGTCAGCCACGGCATCAGCACCGGGGCTTGGAAGACGACGCCCATGCTCTGTTGCGCGCCGGTGATCGCCTGACCGCGATAGCGCAGTTCACCCGAGGTGGGCGTGACGATCCCGGCCAATATCTTCAGCAACGTTGTCTTGCCGCAGCCGGAGGGCCCGACCATGCAGACGAACTCGCCATCGGCCAGATCCATCGACAGGCCCGGCAATGCCTGCACAGGCGTGCCGCGACGCACCGCGTATTGCTTGGTGAGGTCAATCACCCGCAGCAATGCGTCGTCGCCGGTCATGTCCCGGAGTGCCGGGCGGTCAATCGGCGGAATTGCCCGTCATCGTCCTGAACCACGCCATAGAGGTCGCGTGCCGCATCGGGTGAGACCAGACCGCGCTTGACGTCCAGTTCCACTGAGGCCAGCACGCGCATCTGCGGCTCGCCATAACCGCCGCCACCACCG
>CAITEF010000674.1 GCA_903891315.1 uncultured Rhodospirillales bacterium
ATGCGCCGCGTCGCCGAGGAAGCCTTCGACCTGGTCCGCCGCTACAAGGGCAGCCATTCCGGCGAGCATGGCGACGGCATCGCGCGCAGCGAGTTTCACGACAAGATGTTCGGCGAACGGATCGTGCGCGCCTTCGAGCAGGTCAAGGACGCCTTCGATCCGACCGGCATGCTCAATCCAAACCGCATCGTCCGCCCGCCTCGGATGGATGACCGGTCACTGTTCCGCTACGCGCCGGGTTACGCGGCGCTGCCGATGACGCCGGCGCTCGACTGGTCGGCGCATCCCGGCGGGCTGCTCGGGGCGGTGGAGATGTGCAACAACAACGGCACCTGTCGCGGCTTTGACGCGGGCAATATGTGCCCGTCCTACCGCGTCACCCGCGACGAAATCCATCTCACCCGTGGCCGCGCCAACACGCTGCGCCTGGCACTCTCCGGCCAGATCGGCACCGAGGGTCTGGCCGATCCGGTGCTCGCCGAGGCGATGGAAAACTGCGTCTCCTGCAAAGCCTGCCGCCGCGAATGCCCGACCGGCGTGGACATGGCGCGGATGAAGATCGAGGTCAAAGCCGCCCAAGCCCGCAAAAATGGCCTCTCCCTGCGCGACCGTCTGGTCGCCGGATTGCCGCGCTATGCGCCATTGTTAGCCCGCGTCCCAGCACTGGCCAATCTGCGCAACCGCGTCGGCTTGCTGCGCCATCTCGGCGAGCGGATTGGGATTTCCGCACAGCGCAAGCTGCCGGAATTCCGCGCAGATCGCTTTCGCGATTCGGAGGCCGACGCCCCCCCAGAGCCCGGTCTGCGCGGCGTTTTCCTGCTCGCCGACACGTTCAACCGCGCCTTCGAGCCCGAAATTCTGCGCGCCGCCATCCGCGTGCTCCGCGCGGCGGGCTTCCGCGCGATCCTGCCTTGGGCCGAAGGCGCCCCGCTCTGCTGCGGCCGCACCTATCTCGCCACCGGCCAGGTCGACCGCGCCCGCGCCGAATTGCTCCGTCTGCGCGCCGCTCTGACCGGCGATTTCCCGGTGATCGGCCTCGAACCGTCCTGCCTGTTCACCCTGCGCGACGAGTTGGAAGCCTTGCTGCCGGGCCGCGAATCCACCCAGCTCGCCAGCCGCGCCATGCTGATCGGCGAGTTCCTCGCACGCGAAAAACCCGCCTTTGAATTCAAACCGCTCCCCGGCGTCGCCCACGTCCACGGCCATTGCCACCAAAAGAGCTTCGACGCCTTCTCACCCGCACTCGACGTGCTCAAGCAAATTCCCGGGCTGCAAGTGAAGCCGGTTGCGTCGAGCTGCTGCGGCATGGCGGGCAGTTTCGGCTATCAGAGCGAGAGCCAGGAAATCTCCCGCGCGATGGCCGAAGCCAATCTCGTCCCGGCGGTCAAGGCGGCCGCCGTGGATGATCTCATCATCGCCGACGGCACCTCCTGCCGCCATCAGATCCGAGATCTGACGGGGCGGCAGGTGGTGCATTCAGTGCAGGTGCTGGATCGCGCCTTGGGGGCAATCATCCAGCGACAAGTTTACCATGGACTTCCGAAGTAAGTTCCTCGACGCGCTTGGTCAGCATCATCACCGTCTCAGTCAGCGACGTGTTCTGCTCCAGCATTTTCAGCAATAGCTCTCTCTGCGCCTGAGAAACTTCTTGGCGATGCTCTGCAATCTGGTGCAAATCCTCGCGATGCTGCGCATCGGCCAGGGCGGCAGCCTTGTCACGGTCGGCCTGGCGGGTCTGCGCGAGCAGGATCAGCGGAGCCGCATAGGCCGCCTGCAACGAGAACGCCAAATTGAGCAGGATGAACGGGTATTCGTCGAACACCCAGAACCCAGCCACGTTGATGAAAATCCAGATCGCCACAATCAATGTCTGCGCGATCAAGAAAACCGGCGTTCCGAAAAAACGTGCGAAGGCCTCTGCCTTTAATGCGAACCAGTCATCGCCGTAGACCGAACTAAAGGACATATACGGACGATGAAATCGGAAGAATTTCTCTTTGGCAAGAGTTTCCGCCACCTCATCAATGTCCATTTCCTCCGGCTCTTCATGATGTTGATGCTCTTCGGTCACTCTAACCTCCCCAATCGGGTATGTTTTAAACAAAACCGAACGAAGCCCGCCAACTCCGGCTTCTCACAGCTCCGACCACCCACAACCTGATCTTCATCACGAAATGATTTTTTGGCTAGTGACCGTCTTCGGACAATGTCAGGTGAATCGCTGTGGCTAGAGCAACGCCCGATCGATTCCGATCGGTCGGACCGTGGTCTAGCAGGCCGCTGAAAAACTCTTCGCGGAAGATCGGCGAGACATTTTTGGTGCAAGAAAGGCCAAGGCGAAGAAACGATGTGTGTTCATCGTGGCAAGCCTTGAACGTATCTTGCGCGAAAAAGGTCCGCCGAGCCGACCGAATGAGTTTTTCAGCAGCCTGCTAGGTTCCAGAAGTCGGCCAGATCGGGAATTTTGGACGGAGAGCAGTCGGTTGGTCTTTGAGCAAATTGTCGGAAATCCGATCATTTAGCCAATGGGCAATAACCGCCATAGAGCGTCGTCAGGTTCAGCACATCCTCCCGCCCCTCGCGGAAAAAGCCAGAAGTGGCAGTGGCAATCGAAACGTCTCCGACGGGTTCCTGCCGGTCAGGCGTCTAGGTCCTCTCGGATACATGCCACGAAATGTTCCTCCTCGACGTGGCGCAGCGACGGTACGGCTGCAGCACAGGCAGGGATAGCGACCGGGCAGCGGGTTCGGAAGACGCAGCCCGATGGTGGGTTGGCCGGGCTCGGAATATCCCCAGTAAGAAGATGCCGCCTTGCTTGCACCTGCGGGACGGGGGACGGGATCGCGTCCATCAACGCGCGCGTGTAAGGGTGCCGGGGGCGGGCGTAGAGATCCTCGCAGCGCGCAATCTCCATAATTCGGCCGAGATAGAGCACGATCACCCGATCGCAAATATATTCGACAACCGCGAGGTCGTGCGAGATGAACAGCATTGTCAGGCCAAGCCGCTGCTGGAGGTCGCACAGCAGGTTGACGATTTGCGCCTGGATGGAGACGTCCAGCGCCGAGACCGGCTCGTCGGCAACGATCAATTCGGGAGCCAACGCCAACGCGCGGGCGATGCCGATACGCTGGCGCTGGCCGCCGGAGAATTCGTGGGCATAGCGCTCGATGGCCGACGGATCGAGTTCAACCTGCTCAAGCACCACCTGCGCACGGGCGAGCCGTTCGGCGCGACTGCCTATGCCGTTGATGTCCAACCCCTCGGTGAGGATCTCGCCAACGGTCATGCGCGGCGAGAGCGAAGCGAAGGGGTCCTGAAAGATATACTGCGCCCGCGGTCGCCAATTGCGCAGTTCGCGCGACGAAAGCATGGTCAGATCAAAATTGTCGAATCGCAACTCGCCAGCACTGGGTTCGATCAGCCGCAACAGGCAACGCCCAATCGTCGTCTTGCCACTTCCAGATTCGCCGACCAGCCCGACCACTTCGCCGCGCGCGATATCGAATGAGATGTCCGTTAGAACCTGCAACGAGCCGCCGCGGGAAGGAAAGCGCTTGGCGAGACCGCGGACGGAAACCAACGGCGCGCTCATGCGGCAATCTCCCGCCAGCGGATGCATCGCGCACGACGCTGCGCCGCGACTTCGGCGAGCGGCGGTATTTCAACGCGGCAGGGATCGGCGGCAAAGCCGCAGCGTGGGGCGAATTGGCAGCCCTTCGGCATGTCGGCGATGCTGGCCATCACGCCGGGGATCGATGGCAGCCGAACTCCGGCTCGGCGCATCGCACTCCCCTGTCCAAGACGCGGCAGAGAGTGCAGCAAGCCGATGGTGTAGGGGTGGCGCGGGGCCGCGAAGACCTCCGCCACCGGCCCAGTCTCGACGATTCGCCCGGCATACATCACCGCCACCCGCTGCGCGATCTCGGCCACCACGCCGAGATTGTGGGTGACGAACAGCATCGCCATCTTGCGTTCGCGCTGCAATTTCCGCAGCAGTTCGAGGATTTCTGCCTGGATGGTGACGTCGAGCGCCGTGGTCGGCTCGTCAGCGATCAGCAGAACCGGATCGCAGACCAGCGCCATCGCGATTGTGATGCGCTGGCGCATCCCGCCCGACAACTCGTGCGGATATTGCTGCGCGCGTTTCGCAGGGTCGGGAATGCCAACGCGGCCAATCAGTTCGATTGCCGTCCGCAGCGCAGCACTGTGGGTCGCGCCGGAATGCACCCGAAGCGGCTCGGCAATCTGTTCTCCGACGGTGAAGACCGGATTGAGACTCGTCATCGGCTCCTGGAACACCATGCCTATCTCGCGTCCACGCACCGAGCGCATCGCGTCCTCATCAAGCTTGGTCAAATCCCTGGTCTGGCCGTCCTTGCCGGTGAACCAGACACTACCAGCGGCAATCATCCCAAGCTTGCGAGGCAACAGGCGCATCACCGACCGCGCGGTGACCGATTTGCCGGAACCCGATTCACCGACCAGCGCCAAGGTCTCACCCGCCGGAATGACAAGATCAATGTCATCGACGGCGGAAATCGCATGGCGACCGATCCGAAAATCGGTCCGCAATCCTTCAATCTTCAAAACGGGGGACGCACTCATAGCGAAATAGTCATCCGAGCAGGCCAACTGAGCGCAGAATGTCTTCAACCTGCAGCGTTTCGGCGGAATCGAGGGCACCGCGCGGGCGAGCCATCAGGTTGGTCTCAATGAGACCAAGACTGCGCATCGCGGTTTTGAATCCCCCTACCCCAGCCGCGCCGTTGCTCAGCCGCCCGCCAGCGACCCGCACAATATCGAACAGCCGACACAGCCGTTCCTGCTCCTGGCGTGCCGTCGTCCAATCGCCACGCTGCGCCGCCTGCCAAAGCCTAACATAACCGGCAGGATCGACGTTGCCCAAACCGGGCACCACGCCATGCGCGCCCATGTGCAACGCGCTATCGACGACAGTCTCGGAGCCGGTCATCACAAAGACATCTGGCCGGTCGGCGAGATCGAGCAGCACGTAACGCAGATTGCCGTCGTCGCCGGAGGAATCCTTCAGCCCGATGACGGTCCCTTCACGTGCCAAGGTGACAACGGTTTGGCGCGCCAGTTTGGTGTGGACGCAGACCGGAATGTCGTAGGCGATCAGCGGCAGATCGACGCCGTCTCGGATCATGCGGAAATGATAGATGATCTCTGGCTGGCTGGTGATGGTGTAGTAAGGCGCGGTGGCGACGACGGCGTCCACCCCGATTGCTTTCGCCGCCCGCGCATGGGCGATGACGCAATCGGTGGCGGCGTCAACCACGCCTGCAATCACCGGCACCCGCCCGTTGATCACCTTGACTGTGTGCTCAAGGATGCGGCGGCGATCCTGCTCGCCGTAAAAGACCACCTCGCTGGTCGACCCCAACGCGAACACTGCGTTGCAGCCACCTTCGACCAAATGGTTGAGCACCTTTGTGTAGGAAACGTAGTCGACCGAGTGATCGTCCTTTAGCGGGACGACGACGGGCGGGATCACCCCGGAGAATTTTGACATATTTTGCACCTTTCAGCTTCCGCCCAGTTCGGCGCGAGGGTCGAACGCATCGCGCAGCCCGTCACCGATGAAATTGATCGCCAACACCGCCAGCACCAGCGCGCCACCGGGAAACAGCCACTCCCAAGGGAATTGCTCCAACACCACAGTGGAGCGCGCGCCGTTGAGCATGTTCCCCCAACTCGCGGTCGGTGGCGGGATGCCCAGACCAAGAAAGGAGAGTCCAGCTTCGAGCAGAATGGCGTTGGCAACTTGCAACGTTGCGTAGACCACCAAAATGTCGATGCTGTTCGGCAGCCCGTGTCGGAACAGCAGATGCCACATCCCGGCCCCCATGCCGCGCGAGGCCAGCACAAAATCACGCTCACGCAATTCGAACAGCCGGGCACGGACCATGCGCGACAGCACAGGCCAGGACAGCAGAGCGATGACAAACACCGTCGACCAGATACCTGCCCCGGCAATGGAGGCGATCACCAGCAGAAAGATCGCCGGCGGCAGCGTCATCACCAGATCGACCGTGCGCATCGCGATGGCATCCGCCCAGCGCCCGCCAAAGGCCGACACCGCACCGACGATGAAGCCGACCGCGGTCGACAGCGCGACCGAGCAGACCGAGACGAGCAGCGAAATTCGGCCGCCCTCCAGCGTGCGCGACAGCACGTCGCGCCCCACACCGTCAGTGCCGAACAGGTGCCGCCAGCTCGGTTCGCCATTCAGCGCAAGCAGATCGATGTCGTTGGGCGCATCGGCCAGCCACACCGGATAGCTCAACAATATCAGCAAGGCCGGGATGAGCAGGGCGAGACCGAACAGGGCGGCGCGATTGTGCACGAATCGACCAGCGGCTCGCGCAAGCGGACTCGCCGTTTTGCGGGACAGAGCGAGCATCTCAGCCCACCTTGATGCGTGGATCGACCAGCGCATAGCTGAGGTCTGTCAAGATGTTGACCACGATCACGCAGCTACCGATCACCAGTGTCGCGCCCATGATCACCGGGTAGTCGCGGGTTTCCACCGCGCTGACCAGCAGCAATCCCATGCCGGGCCAGTTGAACACTCTTTCGATAAAGATCGCGCCGCCGATCGCCAGCCCAATTGTCGAGCCGATGAGAGTGAGCACCGGCAACAACGCGTTGCGCAGCGCGTGTTTGGCCACCACCTGGAACTCGCGCACGCCTTTGGCGCGTGCGGTGCGGACGTAATCCTGGTTCAGCACCTCCAGCATCGAGGCTCGCATATAGCGCATGATCAGGGCGGCTTGCCCGATCGACAGCAACAGCGCGGGCAGAAGAAGATGCTGCAACAGATCCCAGGCTGAAAACTCCGCCCCAGGTGTCAGCAAGCCTCCGCTCGGAGCCCATTTGAGCCTGACCGAGGCGACGTAAAGGCCAAGCAGGGCGGTGAGAAAGGCAGGGCTTGAGATACCCAGCAGCGCGGTGGCGGACAACGCGAAATCGGGCAAGGTGTCGCGCCTCACCGCGGTGAAGACGCCGGTTGACACCCCGAGAATGATCGAAATCGCAATCCCACTTCCCATCAGCAGCAAGGTTGGACCGACGCGTTGGGCGATCAGGCCCGTCACGGTTTCATTAAACCTCTGCAGCGAATGGCCCAGATTGCCGCGCGCTGCCTCGCCAAGCCATGCAAGATACTGCTCTGGGAGCGGCCGATCGAGCCCAAGATGGGTGCGCAACGCATTGACCTCCTCCTGGGACAGCGGGACGTTGGGATCGAGATAGGCATCGATCGGATCGCCAGGGGTCAATCGCGTCAGGATGAAGATCAGCAGCGTGAGGGCAAGCAGCATGCCCGCCCCCGACAGCAACCGCATGGCGAAATAGCGCAACATCAAACCTGTCTCTCGCCTGGTTGAACGAGGACGCTGGGTGGCCAGCGTCCTCAATCGCCTACTGACTGATCGACCATTTCTCTGGATGCGCCTGATACGGACCGCCCCCAGGCGCAGGCATCCAGACGAAGTCCTTCAACTTATTTGACGCCACGCCATAGCGATTGGCCACCCACAACGTCGCCCAAGGCAGGTTGGCATTGGTGGCGCGACAGACTTCCTGGTAGGCCGCCGCCGACTTGGCTTGGTCGGTTTGAGACAGTGCGGAGTCGAGTGCTTGGGTCACCGCAGGCATCTTGATCCGCGCGATGTTCACGCCGGCTGGCGGAATCTGTTTCTCATTGAGTCCCGGGTTGATCGAAGACGGGTCAGGGCCATTCTGCAGCCCGGCAAAGATGAGTGGATAGTCCTGAGCATTGCCCGGCACCTTGAGGACGGTGGCGTTGTAGGTCGGCGTGTCAACGGCGCGTGGGACGATATTGATACCCACTTGCGCCAGCATCGACTGCACGGCGGCGAGCACGTTGTTGGTCAGCGGCGCGTTGTAGTAGGTCAGCACCGTGATCGGCTTTGATCCATTGATCTTTTCCCACCCAGCCTCGGCAAGAAGCTTCCGCGCCTTGGCGGGATCGTGCGAGTAGGGGTTGATATCGGCGGGCACGAGACGGCCATCGGCGTAGACGCAGTTGGCTGCTTTGGCAGCACCTCGGTACAGGCTCTTGATGATCGCTTCGCGGTCAATCGCATACATGACCGCCTGACGAACGCGGAGGTCCGCCCACAGCCCGGCCTCCTGATTGAAACCGAGATAGTTCACCACAAAGGAGCCGCCTTCGATAATCCGGTAGTCGCGGTTGTCGCGGAAGGTCGGAACGTCGTTCGCCTCGACATAAGTGAACTGGATTTCCCCCGAGCGCAGCGCGGAGATTGCGGCGGCGGCGTCGGCAAAGTAGCGGTTGATCAGCCGGTCAACCGCCGGGCGGCCATCTCGGAAATCCTGGTTGGCTGCCAGTTCCACATACTGGTCGGTGACGTATTTCACGAAGCGAAACGGTCCAGTGCCGACCGGCGCTGTCGACCACCAAGCGTTCTTTGCGATCTGCTCGGGCGGGATGGCGGCCAGCGCGTGCTCGGGCAGCATCAACAGCTTGGTGAGCGAGTCGAGAAGATTTGGTGTGGGCTCTTTGAGGCGGATGACCACAGTATGGTCATCCGGGTTTTCGACAGCTGTGATGTTGCCGAGACGGGCGGCGAACACCGAGCCGGATTTGGCGTTGCGCGCGAGCGCTATGGTGAACGCGACGTCTTTCGACGTGAATGCCTGACCATCATGCCACTTGGTGTCGACCAGATTGAATGTGTAACTCATCTGATCGGCGCTGACCTGATAGGATTTGGCCAACGCTCCAATCACGTTGGCGAGCTTGTCGTCATAGATCACCAATGGCTCGAAGTAATTCATCAGCCACGTGAAGCCGCTGGTCGCTGACAGCGTGTTGAAGTTTCCCTGCAGACCTCCTGGCCCGACGTCGAACGCGCCTGAGATTGTGCGCGTCTGCGCGGATGACGGCGTTGCCGTAAGCCCCCCTCCGCCAAGCACCGCCAGGGCCAGCGCAAGAGCAGAAATCCGACTTTTCCAAGACATCGTTCTTCCCCTTCTACAGTTTGTTTTTGTTTTCCGCGATCAATTGGTTGATCAGTGCGTAGTGATTTTCCAACGCCGCACGGGCTTGCTCGGCATCACGCGCCGCGATGGCATCGACGATGGCGATGTGCTCTCGCCAAGTCTGCATCGGGTTCGGATTGTCGAAATTCACGAAATCAGACGCCTTGTAGAAGGCCAGCCAGAACACTTCGATCAGACGTGATAACACTGCATTGTCTTGGCAGCGGAAGAGCAAGAGGTGGAAGCGCCGATCCTCTTCCGGAAAGCTCTGTCCAAGTTCCGCACGCGCCTTCATGCCGGCCAACGTTTCGCGCAAGGCCTTGAGATCGTCGTTGCCGATCAACGTCACCGTGCGTTCGATCAGTCCAATTTCGAGTGTCCGACGGATGACCAGCACGTCCTCAACCTGCTTGAGAGCCACGCCGAGCCCATAGGCCAGATTGTCGAGCAACGGTTCGAACGAGAAGGTCTTGACGAATACCCCAATCCCGCGACGGGATTCCAAGATTCCCACCGACTCAAGCGCCTTGATGCCTTCGCGCAGGGAATTGCGACTCACCCCGAGTTGCTGCGCCAAGTCCCCCTCGGCCGGCAGCGGGTCGCCCGCGACAAGCCCGTTCACATCAATGAACTCCCGAAGGCTCTGCTGCACCGAAATGTGCAGCAGGGGCGCTCGAGTTAGCGGCGTAAGAGAACGCAACATGACCGACATTCCACCTTCCGAACCCGTCCTTCAGCCCCTGTTTCGCACTAGCGCACTTGTAGGATATCCGTCAATTGGATAAAAGGACAGGTATGCAGATCGTCATTTTCTCAGAATGGGGGGAGGATCATGGGTTCAACCTATCGCGACGGCGAAAGCGACCTGCGTCCTTGGGGACAATGGGAAGTGCTCGGTTCTGCCACCGATCACGTGGTCAAACGTATCGTGGTCACACCGGGAAAACGGCTCTCCTTGCAACGCCACACCCATCGCAGCGAGCATTGGGTGATCGTCCAGGGGCTCGGGCGGATTACATTGGGGGACGCAGCGAGGCTGATCGGGGTGGGGGACTACGTGTTCATCCCCTGCGGCGAACTGCATCGGATAGAGAATATCGGCACAGTCGATTTGGTCTTTATCGAGGTGCAAACCGG